>JAABQT010000064.1 GCA_011391295.1 Betaproteobacteria bacterium | reverse complement strand
GACACCAGACCCACCGCTTCCCAGCCGAAGAACAACTGTAGGAAGTTGTTCGACATCACCAGCATCAACATGGAGAAGGTGAACAAGGCGATGTAGGAAAAGAAGCGAGCTCCCGATTTGAGCGAGCCGCAGCCGCGCAGCGTCGCATACGCGAAGACGACACGTCCGGCGATCGGATCGGCGATGCCGCGCGAGCGCCTGTTCGCGCGCCTGGACGGCTCGCCCGGCCGCACCGTGGCATGGATCTCCGGCCCGCCCGGGGCGGGCAAGACCACGCTCGCGGCGAGCTATGTGGAAGCGCGCCGCTTGCGCTGCCTGTGGTACCAGCTCGACGCCGACGACGCCGATGTAGCCACCTTCTTCCATTACCTCGGCCACGCGGCGCGCAAGCTCGATGCCGGCGCCCCTGCGGCGCTGGCCGGGGCCGCCGCCGCGCAGGGCGTGGATCCGGGCTCGCTCGCGCGAGGGTTTTTCCGGCGCCTGTTCGCGGGCGTGCGAGCGCCGTTCGCCCTGGTGCTGGACAATCTGCACGCGGTGCCGGCGGAGAGCGCGCTGCACGCGGTGCTGGAGGCTGGGCTGGGGCAGGTGCCCAAGCATTGCTGCGTGATCATCACCAGCCGCAACGAGGCACCGGCGTCGATGGCGCGCGCGCGCGTCACCGGGGAAATGGTCAGTATCGGTGGCGATCAGTTGCGCCTCGATGCCGCGGAACTGGCCGGGCTGGCGCGCCTGCGCGGCCATGAACTGGCGGGCGACGCGCTGGCGCAGTACGCCGAGCGCACGCAGGGGTGGGCGGCCGGCTTCGTGCTGATGCTGGAGCACGCCAGGCTTTCCGGGCGCATCGCCGAGTTGCCGGGCGACGCCGCCCCGCAGGTGATCTTCGACTATCTGGCCGGGGAGATCTTCGATCGCTTCGAGGCCCGCATGCGCGAATTCCTGCTGCGCATTGCCTGCCTGCCGCGCATGAGCGCGCAGGTCGCGCAGGCGCTGACCGGAGAGGCCAAGGCGGGACGGCTGCTGCTCAACCTTTCCCAGAACGGGTATTTCGTGAACGAAGTGCAGGCGGAGACGGGGCGCGTGTTCCAGTTGCACCCGCTGTTGCGCGATTTCCTGCGCGGGCGCGCAGCGCAGGACCTGCCCGAGGCGCTGGGCGAAGCCTGGCTGCAGCGCGCCGCCGGGCTGCTGCGCGGCGCCGGCCAGGCCGAGGACGCGATGGCGCTGCTTGCCGAGAGCCGCAGCTGGCCCGAGCTGGCGCGCGTCGCGGCCGAAGAGGCGCCCGAGTTGCTGTCGCAGGGGCGCCATGCGGCGCTGGAGGGCTGGCTGGACGCGCTGCCGCCGGAGCAGGTGCAGCGCGATCCGCGTTTGCTGCTCGCTGCGGGCGCTTGTCGCGCGCAGTCCAGCCCGCGTGCGGCGCTGCATGCGTTCGAGCGCGCCTACGACGGATTCCGCGCGGCGGCCGACGAGAAGGGCATGGCGGCAAGCGCCTGCGGCGCGATCGATGTACTCACTTTCGAGTTCGACGATGTGGCGCCGCTCGATCGCTGGAGCGCGGCGCTCGCCGAGCTGGCGCCCGGCCCGGAGATGGCCCCGCCGCTCGTGCGCGCCCTGCTGCTGCGCGACCCCGGCAATGCAAGGCTCGACGAGTGGCTGGAACGCGGTGGCGATGCGCTGACGCGCGCCGCCGCCGCGCTGCTGCGCGGCGACCCGACGCGCACGCGAGCGCAACTGGACGGCCTGCGCGGGCGGCAGCGCGAACTGCCGCCGCGCGCCGCCGTCGCCGCGGCGCTGCTGGAGGCGATGCATTGCGCGCTGCAAGGGGGACACGACGCAGCGTTGCAGGCGGCGCGCGGCGGCCTTGCCGCAGCGGAGGCGGATGGACTGCACGCATGGGACACGTGGCTGCACCTGGCGGTGGCGGCCGCGTCGCTCGGTGCGCGCGAACGCGACCAGGCGCGCGCCGAATTGCAGCAACTGGAGGCGGCAAACGCGTCGTTGCGTCGCGGCGACCGCGCCTTGCTGCACTATCTGCGCGGGTGGCTGGCGCTGCAGGAGGGGGACGCCGCGCTCGCGCGGCGCGAAGCGAAGTCAGCCCTCGCGCTGGCGGTCGAGACCGGCGTGCCTTGGCTGGAATGCCTGGCGCGCGTGGCGGTCGCGCAGTCGCTCGGCGACGAAAGCGACCGGCGTGCGCGTGAAACGCAGCTGCGGGCGGCGCTCGGCCTCGCCGAGGGCTCGCGCAGCGATGTGCTGCGGTTCTGCGTGCACCTGGCGCAGGCGGCTGCGGCGCACGGGGCCGGCGACGAGGCGCCGGCACTCGAGGCGCTGCGCGCGGCTTTTGCCCTGGGCCGCGAGCATGGTTACCAGCATGCGCCCTGGTGGCAGGCAGCCTCGGTCGCGGAACTGTGCGCACTCGCCTTGCGCCACGGCGTGGAGCCGGACTACGCGCGCTCCATGGTGCGCGCGCGGCGCCTGGCGCCGCGCGTGGCGCCGCTGCGCCTTGCCACCTGGCCGTGGCCGTTTCGCGTGCGCGCACTGGGGCGCTTCGAGCTGCTGCGCGACACTGCGCCGGTGGAATTCGGCGGCAAGGGACCCGGCCGGCCGATGGAGCTGCTCAAGGTCCTGGTATCGCTCGGCGGCCACGACGTGCGCGCCGACCAGATTGCCGACGCGCTCTGGCCGCACGTGGACGCCGACTACGCGCACAAGTCGTTCACGGCGACCTTGCACCGGCTGCGCCGCCTGCTCGGCGAGGACGATGCGGTGCTGCTGCGCGATTCGCGCCTGAGCCTCAACGCGGCGCTGGTGTGGGTGGATCATTGGGCGCTCGACCAGGTGTGCGCCGCCATCGACGAGGCCATGCGCGCCCCGGCGCTCGTCGTTCCGGAGTCGGCATTGCGCGCGCTCGCTGACGAGGCGCTCGCGCTGTACCGGGGTCCGTTCCTGCCGGACGAGTCCGAGCAGCCGGGCTACATCGCCTGCCGCGAGCAGGTCCGATCGCACCTGCTGCGCTGCCTGGCGCGCATCGCGCGGCGCTGGGAGGACTCCGGCAAGCCCGACGCGGCGGCGGACTGCTACCTGCGCCTGATCGAAGCCGATCCGCTGTTTGAGGCGCCTTACCGCAACCTGATGCTCAGCTACCAGAGGGCCGGCGACACCGTGGAAGCGCAAGCCACGTACGCGCGGCTGCGCACGCTGCTCTCGGCTCGGCTGCAGTCCGAGCCGGCCCCGGAGACTCAGGCGGTGCTTGCCGGCCTCAAGGCGAACGGCCCTTGACGCCCAGTTCGTGCTCGATCTGCGCCCAGATCTTGTCCAGTCCCTTGTGCACGCCGGTGGGCGGGGCGTATTCGCGCCGCGGCATGCCTGAGGGCGGCGGCGTGACCTGGCGCATGCGCATGGTGAGCGAGACCTCGCTGGCCGCGCCCGCCGGAATCACGGTGGCGTTGATCACGATCTCCAGGCCTTCAGGCTCGAAGCTGATGAACCAGCTGGGGATCAGGCCCACGTGCCGCGCGGCGATGTCGCGCATCATCGGCAGGTCGGCCTGCGCGACCTCGCGCCACTCCTGCAGGTTGAGCGGGCGCGGCGCAGGCGCCGAGAAGTTGAGATAGCCGAGGCCCTCATCCTGGCTGTCCATGCGCATGCCGAGCCGGAACATGGCGGCGCGCACCCCGGGAAACGCGGCATTCTGGCTCACTGTGAAAACGCGCGTACCCTTCTGCGCGAGGATGCTTTCGTACTGAGTGCGGAAAACCGTGTTGACTTCGACGATCGCGTCCCTAACCTTGTCCTGCGTCATGCAGCCGGCCGCAAGCATCGCGAGCAGGGCCGCGGCCACCGCGCGGCACTGAGCAGGACGTGTTTGCCTCGGGCAATTGTCCAAGCGCACCTCCCCCGGAGAATGTTAACCCGGACGCGGCACGAGCGCCGAACCGCGGCTAGCGGATGAGCCGGTCGGCCTGCTGGATTTCAGCAGGTTGCAGCGTTGCCTTGACCTGCTCGGCCCTCGCCTTTGCGTCCGCGTTGCCGGCGCGTGCGGCGCGACCGAACCAGACGTAAGCCTGGAAATTGTTCTGCGGCACGCCGCGCCCGGCGCCGTACATCTCTCCCAGTGCAAGCAGCGCTTTTGCATTGCCCTGGTCGGCGGCCTTGCGCAGCAGGGCGAGGCTCTCGGCGTCGTTGCCGCGTGCACGCGCCTGCTCGGCCAGCGCCACCAGGTCCGGCGCAGGCGCAGGCGCAGGTACAGGTACAGGTACAGGTACAGGTGCAGGTGCAGGCTCCGGCGCTTTCTTCGGCGGGGGCGCTGCGATCGGCTCGGTGCGGCGCGCCTGTTCCTGGCGCTTGCGTTCCGCCTCGGCCTGTTTGCCAACCTCAGCGGCCCGGCGCGCACGGTCAGCGTCCTCCTTGCGCTTCGCCTCGAGATCGCGTTTGCGGCGCTCCGCCTCGTCGGCGCGTTGCTTGTTCATTTCGGCCGTCTGCGATTTCTCAGCCTCAAGCTGGCGTTTTCTTGCCGACTCCTCCTCCACGCGGCGTTTGTCGTCGCGCTTCTTCTGCTCCTCGAATTCGCGGCGCTGCGATTCGAAGCGATCGCGCTCGTCGGCGAACTTCTTGCGCTCGTCGGTGGGCACCAGCCACAGCACCACTGCGGCGGCTGCGACCAACGCACCCAGACCGGCCCAGACGACCGGCCCGCGCAGCGACGCGGCGGGCGCTGCGGTGACGGACGCAGGTGCCGCGGGCGCGGGCGCCGGCTGCGGCACCGGCTTCGCCCCCGATGTGAGCTCTTTGCGCCACTCGGCAATGCTCTGCGGCCGATCCTTCTCCGCGAATTCGAGCGCGTGGTCGACGGCCTTCAGCAGCCCCGGCGAATAGCGCCCGCTGCCGATGTTGGCGGCCGGCACCAGGATCTCGCGCGTGCTGCCCAGAATGCCCTTGCTGCGCGAGATCGCGTCCAGCGGCGCGATCCCGGAGATGGCGCGGTAGCAGGTCGCGCCCAGGCTGTAAAGGTCGGTCCACGGGCCCTGGTTCTCGCCGCTCGAGTGGTACTGCTCGAACGGCGCGTAGCCCGGCGCCACCAGGATCGTCACGGTGCGCGCGTGGCCGAGCGAGTGGCGCGCCGAGCCGAAATCGAGCAGCACCGGCGAGCCGTCGTCGCGGATGTGGATGTTGTCGGGCTTGATGTCGCGGTGGATGAATCCCGCGCCGTGCACCAGCTCCAGCCCGTCGAGGATCGGCAGCACCACGCGCAGCAGCTCTTCCTCGGGCAGGGTGCGGCGCCGCTCGAGCAGCGCCGCCAGATTCTCCCCCTCCTCGAAGCGCATCACCATGTAGGCGGTGTTGTTGAACTCGAACACCGAGTGCACGCGCACGATGTTCGGGTGATCGAACTTCGCCAGGGTGCGCGCCTCGCGGATGAAGCGGTCCAGGCCCCAGCGGTAGCGCTCGCCCTGGTCCTCGGTACGCGAGCGCACCGAGGCGTCCGGGCGGCGCGTGGCCACGTCCACGGGCAGGTATTCCTTGATCGCCACCTGCTGGTCGAGGTTGGTGTCGCGAGCGAGGTAGGTGATGCCGAACCCGCCCTGGCCGAGCACGCGTTCCAGCACGTACCAGTGCAGCCGGTACTGGGCTGGCAGGGCGTCTGCGTGGGACGGTTCGGTCATTGGTCGGGCGCCGCTGACACTCTAACCGACCGTGCCAGCCCCTGTAAGCCATCTGTAAGTCAGCCGTGAGCGGGTTGCAATGCCCCGGAATCGATCATGGGTCCACCAGGGCAGGGGTCCTGGATTGAAACGAGGAGATCACTATGATCCGCAAGTCCAGCATTGCCGCCGCACTGGCGGTTTCCAGCCTGACGCTTTCCGGTTGTTACGTAATGCAGGGGCCCGACGGTCAGTACTGGCACGTGATTCCGCCAGCCCAGCCTCAGGGCAGTCCCATGCCGCCGATCGCTGCGGGCGGCGCGCCCGCGCCGCAGGCGCTCAACGTGCGCTTCTACCCGGCGAACGAGCCGGCCACGGGAACCGGGATGTTCAGCGGCACCGTCGTCAACATGATGACCGGCAAGGGGCGCTTCCAACTCAACTACAACGGCGAAACCCTGACCGGCGAAGCGACGCGCGTGGAAGGCGATGCGCGACGCGGCGTGGCCAGCGCCTACGGTTCGAGCGGCGCCTACATGAGCTGCGAGTACCAGATGAGCACGCCGCGCCAGGGCGCCGGCACCTGCACCATGTCCAATGGTGCCAAGTACCAGGTTCACATCGGCGGCTGAGCCATGGACCTCATCGCGCTAGCGCCCGAAGGCAGAGCCGTGCTTACGCCGCGCGAATCGCAGGTGGTGCAGCTGCTCGGGCGCGGCTGCACCTATTTGCAGGTCGCCGCGCACATGGGCGTGTCGCTGCACACGGTGACCAGCCACGTCAAGAACGCCTACCGCAAACTCGATGTGCATTCGGCGGCGGCGGCGGTGATGCGTGCGGTGGAGCTGCGCCTGTTCGCCGTCCCATGAACGCCATGAACGGAAAAAGGAGAACACGATGACCAAGTACGCAAGGCGCGGGCAAATCGCGGCTATCGCCGCGGCGGTGCTCGCTGCAGGCTGTGCCGGAACGCCGGTGGCGGACCGCACGCTGGTGCTGGGGGAGGTGGCCCACGTGCTGACGCGGCAGGAGATCCTCTCGGGCGACGTCGACAAGACCTACGACAACCAGGGACGCGAGCGCATCAGGCTGCCGCGGCTTGCCGAGGCGCTGAAGGCGCGCGGGCTCGCGGAATCCGAATTGCAGGATGGCAGCGCGGTGCTGGTCCGCTTCCAGTACTACCGGCACAACGCGCTGTCGGGGATCGTGCGCCAGCACCTGCGTACGGCCTCCGTGGCAAAGGGACTGCGGCTGCAGACCGGCAATATCGTGGAACTGGAAGCGCAGGGTGGCCAGGCAGTCGCGGTGCGGGTCCGCTACGCGGGTGGCGATCAGGGGCAATGCGGCTACCGGGCTCAGGCCAAGAGCGGCGTATTCGCCGCCCTCGATGCGGTCAATCCGATCGGGGGTTCGCGGGCCGTATCGCTGGACTGCGCGGGGCTGGCGGAGGATGGATGGACGCTCAAGCCTTTCGGCTACGGCTTCGAGTGGCACCGGGCGCCGGCCCCTTGAGTTCTGCGACCAGGGCCGCGACGCATTCCTGCGGCGCGGCGGCGATATCGACGTCGATCGCTTGCGCCGGCGGCTCGAGCGCCGCGAACTGGCTCTCGAGCAGCGACGCCGGCATGTAGCGGTGCTTGCGCTCGCGCATGCGCTCGCGGATCAGCTCGATCGATCCGCGCAGGTGCACGAACCGGCAGTCCACGCCCCGCGCCAGAATCTCGCGGTAGCGTTCCTTCAGCGCCGAGCATGCCAGCACGGCGCTGTTTGTCTTGCGCAATTCCCCGTTGAGCCGCTCCAGCCAGGGCTGGCGGTCCTGGTCGCTGAGCGGCAGGCCGACGGCCATCTTGGCGACGTTTTCCGGCGGGTGGTACTCATCGGCGTCGAGGAATTCACAGCCGAGCCGCGCGGCGAGCAGGGCGCCGATGGTGCTCTTGCCCGAGCCCGAGACGCCCATCACGATCACGATCACAGCTTGCCGACCGCGTGCCCGCCGAAGCCTGCGCGCATCATGGCAAGAAGCTTGCGCGCGTAGTCCGAGCGCCCCTGGC
>JAABQT010000063.1 GCA_011391295.1 Betaproteobacteria bacterium | reverse complement strand
CTTGCGACAGTCGAACGTCTGTCGCCGGGCGATATTGGTACGGACATACGCCGGGGCGTTGCACTGTCTTCGCTGCGGCGATTCGACGAAGCCAGATTAATCCTCGATCACGCTCGCGCTGCGCACCCTGTTGCCGTAGCTGGCTACTTGCAGCGCGTCGCGCCAGGTTCCGAGGCAACGCTCATGCTGTCTCCCGAAAATCTTTTTTTCGGGCAGTGCAATCTTGCCTTGCAGCGCTGCGACTGGACCTCACGGAATGCCCTGGTGTTCGAAATGAAGCGTCTTTCCGAAACACCCGATGCTGTGGTCGAGCCGGCAGTCGCATTCATGGCGCTTCATCTACCGCTAACGGCGAGCGAGCGCCACGAGGTTGCGCGCCGGGCAGCAGCCATCGCGCAAGCAAACGCGGCGGCACTACCCGCCCCTTCCGCGAGATCGCATTCACGCATCCGAATTGGCGTGCTCTCCCCGGATCTGCGTGAGCACATCGTGGCGCATCTTCTGCTGCCACTGTTTGAACTGCTTGATCGTAAGAAATTCGAGCTGTACGCCTACTCGCTTGTCGCGGACGGCATGAGCGAAATTCGAAACAAACTTTGCGCCGCAGCAGATCGTTTTCGCGACCTGCATGGGGTCTCCGACAAAGAGGCCGCGGATCAAATACGCCGAGACGGGATAGACATCCTGATCGATGTTTCGGGCCACACGACTGGAACGAGGTTTGGAATTGCGGCACGGCGGCCCGCGCATGTCCAAGCGCAGTATCTGGGATTTGCCGGCTCGCTTGGGTCGACGCGGCTCGATTACGTCATCGTGGATCCCATCGTTGACACGTCGCCGGCAGAGTGGAGTGAGATTCCGATTCGCCTGCCCCATACATATTACCTGTATGACTTTCGTACTACGCCGTCGGATATCAATCTATCGCGGCGCGACTACGGGTTGCCCGAAGGGGCATTCGTCTACTGCGCGTTCCACAAGCCGGAGAAGATTTCGCCAGATGTGTTCCTGCTTTGGATGCGCATACTGCAGCAGGTCGACAGTTCCGTGCTGTGGTTGATGACGTTGCCTGCGACAGCGCAACAGAATCTACGGCGCGAAGCCTCCGCGCGCGGCGTAGATCCCGCGCGCCTCCTATTTGCACCTTTCGAGCCGAGGCACGATCCCCGTTACCTGGCCAGGCATCGCTTGGGAGATCTGATGCTCGACGCCCTGCACTACAACGCAATCGCGACCGCCTGCGACGCGCTGGCAGTCGGACTGCCCGTCCTCACGCTCTGCGGCACATCCATGGCCTCACGCTCAGGAGAAAGCCTCCTGCGCGCCGCAGGTGTGCCGGAGCTCGTCGCTCCCGACCAGGAGGCGTACGTCGAGCAAGCCGTGCAGCTCGCCTCCGGCCCGGAGCCCCTGGCGGGATACCGCCGCACGCTGGCCACACGCAGCGGCCCGCTATTCGACACAGCAGGCCGGGTGCGCGAGCTTGAAAATGCCTTCCTGCAAATGTGGCGGCAGCACGAACAACGCCACTGAGCCGCTCAGGTCTCCGCCCACACCCGCAACAGGTTGTGATAGACCGACGTCAGCGCCATCTGCTCGTTGGAGTCGAGCTTGCTGCGCACCGAATCAAGGATCTGGCTGAGGTCGAACAGGATCTCCCGCTTGGGCTCGTCGCGCACCATGCTCTGGATCCAGAAGATCGCCGCCAGGCGGCTGCCCCGCGTGACCGGCTCTACCCGGTGAGCGCTCGTCGACGAGTACACCACCATGCTGCCGGCGGGCAGCTTGATGCGCTTGTCGCCGTGGTTTTCCTGCAGGACCAGCTCGCCCCCGTCGTACTGGTCGGGCGCGCTGAGGAACAGCGTCGCCGAGACGTCGGTGCGCACTGAATTCCCCACCCCCAGGACGGCATTGGCGGTACCCTCGCCCATGATGGCGTTGTCGACATGCAAGCCGTAGGTCATGCCGACGTCGTAGCGATTGAAGATCGGCCCACGCACCCGATGCGGCAGGGCGACCGAGTAGAACGTGCCGTTGCGCCGCAACGCCTCCAGCAGCAGTGGCGCGCATTTCTGCGCGGCCGCGGCGTCGCGCTTGATCTGCAGGTTGTTCTTGATATCGCGCGCGAGCAGCCCCGCGCTGACGCGACCGTCCTCGTACGCGCCCTGGCTCAGCTCGTGCAGCACCGTTTCAATTTCTTCCTTCTTGAGCACTGCGGGAATCTGTAACAGCATGCGCGCGTCGATCTCAGGAATCGGGGAAAATTGCGGCCGATGATAGCACCGCCCCGCAGGTTTTTTGCCCTCGCCACTCTCGTCCTCGCCGCCAGCGCGCCGGCCTGGGGCCAGGGCGTCACTGCGCGCACTGTCGCGCTCGGCCAGTCGGCCCCGCTGTCCGGCCCCGCGCGCGCGCACGGTGCGCAGATCCGCAACGGCGCGCTCGCCTACCTGCGCAGGTTGAACGATGCCGGCGGCATCCATGGCCGCCGCATCGAGCTCGCGACGCTGGACGACGCAGGCGACCCCGAGCGCGCCTTGGCCAACACCCGCCGGCTGCTGGAGGAGTTGCGCGTGTTCGCGTTGTTCGGCTATCCGGCCGCCAGCCTGTCGCGCGAATTGCTTGCGCTGGTGCAGCACAGCCGCGCGCCGCTGTTCGGCCCGATAACCGGCGCGCGCATCGCGCGCCAGCCAGGTCGCTACGTGTTCACGGTGCGTGCCGGCCATGCCGACGAAGTCGAGCGCGTGGTCGAGCACTATGCGCAGCTCGGGCTCAAGCGCTTCGCGCTGGTCCGGCGCGACGACCCCGAGGGCGCGGAATTCCTCGAGGCGATGCGGGCGGCGCTGCGCCGCCATGACCTTCCCGCGCCATCAGTCGCGGTGTTGCGGCGCGGCCAAGTCCCCGAGGCGGTTCACGAGGTGCTGGTGGCGGAGTCCGACGCGGTCGTCGTCGCCTTGCCGGCGGAGCCTGCGGCCGGCCTGCTGCGCGAACTCAGGCGCGCAACGCGCGCCGCCCAATTGGTGGTCCTGTCGCTGGCAGAACCCGCGCAGCTGGCCAGGGATTTGGGTCCGGCCGGAGCCGGGATCGTGCTCTCCCAGGTCGTGCCGCCCATCGAGCGCACATCGCTCCCGATCGTGGCGGAGTACCGCACCGCGATGCAGGCTGAAACCGGGCGCGAGGATTTCTCCCCTGCATCCTTCGAAGCCTATATCGCGGCCAAGGTGTTCGCCGAAGCAGTGCGCCGCGCCGGCCCGGCGCTCACGCGCGACGCACTCCTGCTGGCGCTGGAAGCCATGTCGGTCTACGACACGGGCGGTTACACCGTGGGGTTCTCGCGCACCAACCGCCAGGGCAGCTCGCGCATCGAGTTGCTGGCGATCGGTCGCGACGGCAAGCTGCTGCACTAGGCGCGGCGCCAGGTGGTACCCGCGGGACCGTCCTCGAGAACCACGCCGTCAGCCTCCAAGGCATTGCGAATGCGATCCGCTTCCGCGTAATTTCTCGCCTTGCGCGCCGCAAGCCGCGCCGCGATGCGCGCATCGATGTCGCTGTCGACAAGGCTGGCGGGCCCGGCTTGCAGAAACGCTTGCGCATCGCGCTGCAGCAGCCCGAGCAAGCCACCCAGCGCGCGAAGCTGCGGCGCAAGGTCGCTGCGGCCGCGGTTGACTTCGTTGGCGAGATCGAACAGCACGGCGATCGCCTCCGGCGTGCCGAAATCGTCGTTCATCGCGTCGCGAAAGCGCTGCGCATGCGCCCCGCCCCAATCGATGACCGCGGCCGCGGCTGGCGCGCCCTTGAGCGCCGTGTACAGGCGCGACAGCGCCTGCTTCGCGTCCTCGAGATGCGCATCCGAGTAGTTCAAGGGACTGCGATAGTGCGCGCGCAGGATGAACAGGCGCACCACCTCTGCATCATAGTGGCGCAGGATGTCGCGGATGAGAAAGAAGTTTCCCAGCGACTTGGACATCTTCTCCTCGTCCACGCGCACGAAGCCGTTGTGCATCCAGTAGTTGACGAACGGGCGGCCGCTGGCGCCCTCGGACTGGGCGATCTCGTTCTCGTGGTGCGGGAACTGCAGGTCCTGGCCGCCGCCGTGGATGTCGAAATGTTCGCCGAGCAGCGCGCAACTCATCGCGGAGCACTCGATGTGCCAGCCCGGCCGGCCCTCGCCCCACGGCGAGGCCCATTTGGGCTCGTCGGGCTTTGAGCGCTTCCACAACACGAAATCCAGCGGATCCTCCTTGGAACGGTCGACCTCGACGCGCTCCCCGGCACGCAGGTCGTCGAGCGATTTTCCCGACAGCTTGCCGTACCCGGGAAAGCGGCGCACCGCGAAATTCACATCTCCCGAAGCTGCCTGGTAGGCGAGGCGCCTGGCCGCCAGGCGCTCGATCAATTCGACCATCTGCGGCACATAGCGCGTGGCGCGCGGCTCGTGGTCCGGCTGCTCCACGCCGAGCGCCAGGGCATCCTCGTTCATCGCACGGATGAAGCGCTCGCTGAGGGACCGAGGCGTTTCGCCGTTCTGCGCGGCGCGTTTGATGATCTTGTCGTCGATGTCGGTGATGTTGCGCACGTAGGTGACGCGGTAGCCGCTCGCGCGCAGCCAGCGCTGCACCATGTCGAACACCACCAGGACGCGGGCGTGCCCGAGATGACAGTAGTCGTACACGGTCATGCCGCAGACGTACATGCGCACTTCGCCGGGGCGAATCGGCAGGAAACCCTGCTTGTCGCGCGTGAGCGTGTTGTGGATCCGCAGCATCAGGTGGGTTGAAACTGGACCAGCCGCCGGCTCGGTTGTGAAGGCGCGGGGCTTAGTCTAGAATTAGCAAGATTCCGTAGGGCCTTGAAAACTATAACACAATGCGTGTTCCCGCCTTTCGCGCTCTAACCTTGGTCGCGCTTGCGTTCGCAATCACGGTAGCGCCGGCCGTGGGCCGCGCAGATGACCTCGCGGAAGCCGGCAAGCTCCTGAAATCGGGCCAACACCAGCAAGCCATGGAGCTCGTCAACAAACTCCTCGCCGGCAAGCCCAAGGATCCGCAGGCGCGCTTCCTCAAGGGACTGATTTACGCCGAGCAGGGCAATACCCGGGAAGCGATCGCAGTGTTTCGCAAACTGACCGAAGACTACCCCGAGCTGCCCGAGCCGTATAACAATCTGGCGGTCATCTACGCCTCCCAGGGACACTATGACCAGGCACGCACGGCTCTTGAGCAGTCGATCCGCACGCATCCAAGCTATGCCACGGCGTACGAGAACCTGGGCGACGTTTATGCCAAGCTCGCCAGCCAGGCTTACGGCAAGGCGCTGAAACTCGATGCCTCCAATGCCGGTGCGCAGAACAAGCTGGCACTGGTGCGCAACCTGGTGGGCGGGACCTCGCAAGCGGCCGTGCCCGCCACGGCAATTGCGGCGGCGGAACCAACGCCAAAGCCGCCCGCGAAGCCCGCTGCAAGCAAGCCGGCGCCCAAGGCGCCGGCCACCGCCGGCGATCCCCTGGAGGCGGTGCGGGGCTGGGCGCAGGCGTGGTCGCGCAAGGACGCGGAAGCCTATCTGGGGTTCTACGACAAGGCGTTTCAGACGCCGGGGGGCGAGTCGAGAAACGATTGGGAGAAACTGCGCCGCCAGCGCGTGCAGGGGCCCAAGACCATTTCCGTCGGCATCGACGCGCCGCGCGTCAGCCGCGACGGTGAGGCGCGGGCGAGCGTCACATTCCACCAGGATTACCGATCGGACCGGCACAATTCCCGCAGTACCAAGACCCTGCTGCTCGGCAAATCGGAAGACGGGCGCTGGCGCATCCTGCAGGAGAAGGTGTCGAATTGAAGCGCGGCGCGGCAATCCTGCGCGTCGCGGCAGCCGCACTGCTGTGCCTGCTGTTCCCGCTGTTCGCGCTGGCCTCGGCGCTCGAGCCTGCCCTGTCCGGTGTGATCGAGGCCATGCAAGCCAACCGGCACGACCTGGCATTGCAGCGGGTCGAGAAACTGATCG
Organism: Betaproteobacteria bacterium; assembly: GCA_011391295.1. Taxonomy (GTDB): domain Bacteria; phylum Pseudomonadota; class Gammaproteobacteria; order Burkholderiales; family SG8-39; genus JAABQT01. Next base: position 1,840 of record JAABQT010000063.1, on the reverse strand, counting down.
CGGCGCATCCCAATTTCCGCCTCGCCCACCTGATCCGCGGCGATCTGCTGCTGGCGCGCACGCGGCCGCTGCAGACCTTCGGCAACGTGGTGAAAACCGTGCCTCCGGAGAAAGTGGAGGACCTGCGCGCCGAGGCCCTGGTGCGCCTGCGCGCCCTGAGGGTGGGCGAGCGCCCCGGCTCCGGGCGCGTGCCCAGCAGCATATTGCAGCTGCACCCGGGCCAACGCTACGCGCTGCTGGTCGATTCGCGCCACTCGCGGCTGTACGTGTTCGAGAATGCGAATGGCCGGCCGCAGCATGTCGCGGACTACTATGTATCACTCGGCAAGCGTGGCGTCGAGAAGGCGCACGAGGGCGACCAGAAGACCCCGATCGGCGTGTACCACGTCACCGCCAATCTGCCGCGTCAGAAGCTCTCGGATTTCTACGGCGCCGGCGCCTATCCGATCAACTATCCCAACCAGTGGGACAAGCGGCTGGGACGCAACGGATTCGGCATCTGGGTGCACGGCACGCCGCCGGACACCTATAGCCGCCCGCCGCGCGCCAGCGACGGCTGCATCGTGCTCGCCAATCCCGACCTGCTCTCGGTGGGGCGCTTGATGCAGGTCGGCACGACGCCGGTGATCATCGCCGACGAAGTGCAATGGGCGGACGCGGCGACACTCGATGCCGAGCGCGGCTCGCTGTCGGCGGCGGTCGAGGCCTGGCGCCAGGATTGGGAAAGCCGCAACGCCGATCGCTACCTCGCGCATTACTCTGCGGGCTTTCGCGCCGGCAGCCAGGACCTGGCTGCCTGGGCGGCGCACAAGCGCGGCGTCAACGCCGCCAAGAGCTGGATCCGCGTGAACCTGGCGCAGGTATCGATGCTGCGCTACCCGAAGCAGGTCGATTTCGTGGTGGTCAGCTTCGAGCAGAACTACCGTTCGAGCAATCTTTCCAACACCATGCGCAAGCTGCAGTACTGGCAGAAGGAAAGCGGCCGCTGGCGCATACTCTACGAAGGTGGCGCGTGAAGCTTAATTTTCTGGACTTGTGGAAACCCCTGGTAATGCTGTCCGCGGCCGCCGCCGCACCCGGCGAGCTGGCCGCCGAGCCGCAGGTGGACCTGAAAACCAGCGCCGGCACCATCCGGCTGGAACTCTACCCGGCCAAGGCGCCCAAGACCGTCGAGAACTTCCTGCAGTATGTGCGCGACGGTCACTACAACGGCACCGTGTTTCACCGCGTGATTCCAGGCTTCATGATCCAGGGCGGCGGCTTCGATCGCGGCTACCAGCAAAAGCCGACGCGCGAACCGGTGCAGAACGAGGCGAAAAACGGCTTGATCAACGATCTCGGCACGCTCGCCATGGCGCGCACCAACGCGCCGCACTCGGCGACTGCGCAGTTCTTCATCAACGTGAAGAACAACGATTTCCTGAACGCCGCATCGGCGCAGGACGGCTGGGGATACACGGTGTTCGGCAAGGTGGTGTCCGGGCTCGACGTGATGACGAGTATCTCCAGGACCCCGACCGGCCCCGGCGGCCCGTTCCCGACGGACGTGCCGCGCCAGCCGATCGTCATCGAGTCGGCGAGCGTCGTCGGCAAGTAGGGCCGGCGGCGTGCCGGCCACGCTGTTCATCTCGGACCTGCACCTCTCGGGCGAGCGCCCGGCGATCAACCGGCGCTTCTTCGCCTTCCTGCGCGAGCAGGCGTCGCGCGCCGCCGTGCTCTACGTGCTGGGCGACCTGTTCGAATACTGGATCGGCGACGAGGAGCTGGACGCGGGCGACGGCGACCCGCTGGCGCGCAAGGTGGCGGAGGCGTTCGGCGCGCTGTCGCGCGGCGGCGTCGG
>JAABQT010000062.1 GCA_011391295.1 Betaproteobacteria bacterium | reverse complement strand
AGGCGGCCAGCAGTCCGACGTTGCGGCGGGTACTGTTCATGTATACAGTATCGGGAACCCGGCCATTCTAGAATGAAATGAACCGCCAGCGCGGCGCGCTTTCGCAAATCCAGGGCCGGTTCGAAACCGTCGAGCGGGCGGCTTTCGACGACGGGTGGTCGCGCGAGGACCAGCCGCTCGCACCGCTGCAGACCACGATCACCATCGAACGCGCGCGCTCCATCATCGCGCGTAACGACTCTCCGGACATTCCCTTCGACCAGTCGATCAACCCCTACCGTGGATGCGAGCATGGGTGCATTTATTGCTACTCGCGCCCCAGTCACTCCTATCTGGAACTTTCTCCCGGGCTGGACTTCGAGACGAAGCTGTTTGCGAAGACGAATGCCTCGGAGCTCCTCAGGCAAGAGCTGGCGAAGCCGGGCTACGTCGTCTCGCCGATTTCGCTCGGGTCCAACACCGACTGCTACCAGCCCGCCGAGCGCAAGCACGGCATCACGCGCCAGATCCTGGAAGTGCTGGCCGAATGCGAGCACCCGCTCACCATCGTCACCAAGTCCGCGCTGGTGGAACGCGACCTGGACCTCCTGGCGCCGATGGCGAAAAAGAACCTCGTCAAGGTGTACGTCTCCATCGGCACCCTCGACCGGGTACTGGCGCGGCGCCTGGAGCCGCGCGCGGCGAGCCCGCAAAGGCGGCTCGATGTGCTGAAGGCCCTGTCGCAGGCGGGCGTGCCCTGCGGCGTGATGGTCGCGGCGCTGATCCCGGCACTCAACGACCAGACGCTCGAACAGGTGCTGGAACAATCGGCCAAGGCCGGCGCGCAGGAAGCCGCCTACGTGATCCTCAGGCTGCCGAATGAGCTGAAGGCCCTGTTCAAGGAATGGCTCGCCACGCACTACCCGGAACGCGCCGAGCACGTGATCAGCATCGTGCGCCAGATGCGCGGCGGCAAGGAAAACGATCCGCGCTTCGGCGAAAGAATGCGCGGCACGGGAAACTACGCGGAACTGATTTCGCAGCGCTTCGCCGTCGCCTGCAGGAAATTCGGGCTGAATGGCCACGGCGGCCGGAGGCAGGTCCCGGAGCTGGACTGCAGTCGCTTTGTGCCGCCCTCGCCAGCCGGGCAGATGAAGCTGTTCTGATGCGCGCCGCGGCCATCGCCGGCGGATGGGCCTACGCCTTGGCCATCGTTGCCCTGTCGCTCGCACCTTCGCCGCCCGATCCGGGCTTCGACCATGGCGACAAGCTGTTCCACTTGTTCGCCTACGGCGGCTTGATGTTCTGGTCTTGTTTCCTATACCGGCACAGGTATACCCGGCTGGCCTATGGCATCGGCTGGATTGCCATGGGCGTGGCGCTCGAATTCGCGCAAGGCGCCACCGGCTATCGCAGCTTCGAACTCGCGGACATGGCGGCCAATTCGCTGGGCGTACTGCTGGGCTGGGGGATCTCCGCTACGCTGCGCAGGTGAGCACCGCGCGCGCGCAGCGCATCCTCGACAGCCCGATCCTGCCCACGCTTGCGCGCCTTGCCGCGCCGGGGGCGCTGCTGGCGCTGTTCCAGACCGCGGTCTCGATCGCCGATACGCATTTCGTCGGGCGCCTGGGCACCGAGGCGCTCGCGGGCCTGGCGCTGGTGTTCCCGCTGGTGATGCTGCTGCAGATGCTGTCCGCCGGCGCCATGGGCGGCGGCGTTTCTTCGGCGCTGGCGCGCGCGCTCGGCGCCGGGCGCGAGGACACGGCGAAGAGCCTGGTCGCGCACGCGCTCGTCATCGCACTCGGCGGCGGCCTCGCCTTCACGGCCCTGCTGCTTGCCTTCGGCAATGCGCTGTACGCACTGCTCGGCGGGCAGGGCGAGGCGCTGGCGCAGGCGCTGGCCTACTCGCATGTGCTGTTCGCCGGCGCGGTCGGCGTGTGGCTCGCCAACACGCTGGCGAGCGTGCTGCGCGGCAGCGGCAACACGCTCGCCCCCGCGGCGGCGCTTGCCGCCACGGCACTGGTGCACATTCCGCTCTCAGGGGCGCTCACGCTCGGTTGGGGCCCGTTTGCGCGTCTGGGCATCGCCGGCGCGGCGCTGGCCTACGTCAGCGCATTTTTCTTCGCCAGCGCGCTGATGGGCGCGATGGTCTGGCGCAGCGGCCTGCAGCCCGGTCGCGCGCACTGGCACCTGCAATGGCGCGTGTTCCGGGAAATCCTGCGCGTGGGCGCGGTGTCCTCGGTCGGCGCGCTGCAGACGGTGCTCACCGCGGTGATCCTCACCGGCTTCGTCGGCAGCTTCGGCACCGCCGCGCTCGCCGGCTACGGCGTGGGCGTGCGCCTCGAGCTGCTGCAGATTCCGCTGGTGTTCGCCATCGGCCAGGCGCTGGTGATCATGGTGGGCACCAACATCGGCGCAGGGCGCGGCGCACGCGCCAAGCGCATCGCCTGGGCCGGCACGGCGCTCGCCGCCGCCATTTCGCTGCTGATCGGCGTCACGGTCGCCGTGTTTCCTGGCGTGTGGCTGCGCATCTTCAGCCACGACCCCGCGGTGCTCGCCACCGGCAGCCTGTACCTGCGCGTCGTCGCGCCGTTCTACGTGCTGTTCGGCGCCGGCATGGCGCTGTACTTCGCCTCGCAGGGCGCGGGACGCATGGTGCTGCCGGTGCTCGCCGGCACGGTGCGCCTCGCCGTGGTGGTGGCGGGCGGCGCGCTGGTGGTGGCCTTTTCCGGGCCGCTTTCCGCGGTGTTCGCGGTGATCGCCGCCGGCATCGCGCTGTTCGGCGCGCTGATCATCGCCGTGGTGCAGCGCTCGCGCTGGGACGGCTAGGCGGCGAAGAATTCGATCAGGGCGTCGAGCACGGCGTCGGGCGCCTCGGTCATGAGCGAATGCCCGGAGGTATCCAATTGCACGACCTGCGCGTTCGGCACCGTGTGCGCGAACGCGAGGCCGGCCTTTGCCGGCGTCATCTGATCGCGTCGTCCAAGAACGAAGAGCACGGGACACTTCACTTTCGCCACCGCGGCCTCGCCGCCCGCGTATTCGTGGCAGGCCTTCAAGTCACTGTAGAGCACGCCGGCGACGAGACGTTCGAGGCGCGCCAGCGTCTCGCCGTACATCGACATGCCGGGATTGGGATTGGCGCCGAGCGCCGCCTGCGACGAGTGGCTCCAAATGGTCTCCATGTCGTAGGCCTCATGCCGGTTCTCTTTCGCCGCGTTCAGGAAGTCGGCCGTGACTTTCATCGGATAGGCGGTGCCGAGCAGCGCGATGCTCTCGATGCGCGCCGGATGACGCGCCGCGCACTCCAGGGCGACGAGCGAGCCCAGGGAATGGCCCACTACGCTCGCCTTCTCGAGCTTCGCCGCATCAAGCAGCCTCAGGACCCAGTCGGCCATCGCCTGTACGGTGGCGAGCGGCGGACCGTCGGAGCGGCCGTGCGCGGGGAAGTCCAGTGCCAGGACATTCCGGCCGTGGTAGCCGAAGTAGCGACTCTGCAGCCCGAAGATGGAGTGGTCCAATCCGGCGCCGTGCGCGAATACCACGCTCGGCTTCGCGCGATCGAGCGCGTGCGCCGCGGTGTAGGCGAAGGCCTGCCTGCCGTCGACGGCAAGATTCACTTCTGCGCCGCCTTCAGCGCGCGCGCCAGGTCCTCGAGCAGGTCTTCGGGGTCTTCCAGCCCGATCGACAGGCGCACGGTGCCCGGACCGATGCCCGCCTTCTTCAGGTCCTCGTCGCCCACGCGGTAGTGCGTGGTGCTCGCGGGATGGATGACGAGCGATTTCGCGTCGCCGACGTTGGCGAGGTGCGAAAACACGCGCAGCGCCTCGATGAAGCGCTGGCCCGCGGCGCGCCCGCCCTTGATGTCGAAGGTGAACACCGCGCCGCAGCCCTTGGGCAGCAGCTTCTTCGCGAGCGCGTGGTCCGGGTGGCCCGGCAGTTCGGGATAGACGACTTTCTCCACGGCCGCATGGGCGGCGAGGAACTGCACCACCTTGCGCGTGCTCTGCACGTGGCGCGGCATGCGCAGGTGCAGGGTCTCGATGCCCTGCAGGATCTGGAACGCGGTCATCGGCGCCATGCAGGCGCCGAAGTCGCGCAGGCCCTCGCGCCGCGCGCGCAGCAGGAACGCCCGCGTGCCCGACTCCTCCTCGAAATCCATGTTGTGGAAGCCCGAGTAGGGCGCGGTGAGCTGGGGAAACTTGCCGCTTTTCTCCCAGTCGAAGCGGCCCGAGTCCACCAGCACGCCGCCGATGGCGACGCCGTGGCCCCCGAGGAACTTGGTCGCCGAGTGGTAAAGCAGGTCGGCGCCATGCGCGAACGGCTGCATCAGCCAGGGCGTGGTGAAGGTGGCGTCCACCAGCAGCGGCAGCCCGGCCTCGTGCGCTACCTTCGACACCGCAGGGATGTCGAGCACGTCGAGGCCGGGGTTGCCCAGCGTCTCGCCGAACAGGAGCCGCGTGTTCGGCCGCATCGCCTGGCGGAAATTTTCCGGCGTGCCCGGGGCGACGAACGTGGTGTCGATGCCCAGTTTCTTCAGATTCACGCCGAGCAGCGTGTGCGTGCCGCCATACAGCGTGGAGGCCGACACCACATGATCGCCCGCCTTGCACAGCGTGAGGATCGCGGTGGCCTCCGCCGCCTGGCCGGTGGCGCAGGCGAGCGCTGCGCGCCCGCCTTCCAGCGCCGCCATGCGCTCCTCGAACACCGCCACCGTGGGATTCGAGATGCGCGAGTAGACGTTGCCGAAGGTCTGCAGGTTGAACAGGCTCGCCGCGTGGTCTGCCGAATCGAAGACGAAGGAGGTGGTCTGGTAGATCGGCGCGGCGCGCGCCCCGGTGGCGGCGTCCGGGATCTGGCCGGCGTGCAGCGACAGCGTCTCGAAGCCGTACTTGCGGTCTGCCATGCGCGGATTGTAGCGGCCCGGCCGAACCGCGGCGCGCCGGTTTGCTGCCGGTTCACGCGTTCAGCGGGCGGCCTTGTTTTCCTTGCGCCAGAATACGCCGCTCATGTCGATCGGGATGATGTCCTCGGTGATGCCGTGCGCGGCGCGGTAATCCGAGACCGCCTGCTTGCAGGCCAGCACGTCCGCGAAATCATCGATGATGGCGTAGCCGCCCTGCTGCAGCTTCGGATACAGGTGCGTCAGCGCGTCGATGGTCGATTCGTACAGGTCGCCGTCCAGGCGCAGGATCGCGAGGCGTTGCACCGGCGCATTCGGCAGGGTGTCGCGGAACCAGCCCTTGAGGAAACGCACCTGGTCGTCGAGCAGGCCGTAGGCGCGGAAATTCTTCTGCACCTGTTCCAGCGACACCGCCAGTTCCTTGAATTGGTGGAAATTGAGATTCGAGTCCTGCGGGTACTTTTCCGCGTTGGGCGGCGGCAGCCCTGCGAACGAATCGGCAGCCCAGACGATGCGGTTCGCCACGCCACGCGCCTTGAGCACGCCGCGCATGAAAATCGCCGCGCCGCCGCGCCAGACGCCGGTTTCGATGAAATCGCCCGGCACCCCGCGGTTGAGCACGTCTTCGACGCAGAACTGCAGCGCATCGAGCCGCTTGATGCCGATCATCGTGTGCGCCACCACGGGCCAGTCGCGGCCCTCGACGCGGTTGTACAGGTCGAAAGGCAGATCCTCGCCGAGCAGCGTGCTGGGGTCCTGATAGATGATGTTGGTGAGGCAACGCTTGAGCAGATCCAGGTAAAGGTCTTTGGGGCTGTTCATCGGCCTTTCCTCCTTCAGCGCGCGGCATCACCCATGCGGTATTCGTGCGACAGCTGGTCGAGTTTCGCTTTCAGCCCGGGATCGAGCTTGAACTCCACGGCGGCGATGCTGGCCTTGAGCTGCTCGGGCTTGCTCGCGCCGATCAGCGGCGCCGTGACCCCCGGGTGGGCGAGCACCCAGGCCACGGCCAGCGTGGCCGGCTCGATATTGCCGGCCCGCGCCAGATTCACGAAGGCATCCACAGTGGCGAACTCGCGCTCCTGCCAGTAGCGCTCGGTGTAGGTCCTGGCGGCAGTGCCGAGCGTGAAGCGCGAGCCTGCGGGCGGCGGCGCCGCGCGCTGGTGCTTGCCGGTCAGCAATCCCCCGGCGAGCGGGTTGTAGGGGATCACCGCGAGGCCCTCCTCCTCGCACAGGGGCAGCAGTTCGCGCTCGATCTGTCGGAACAGGAGGTTGTAGCGCGGTTGCACCGACACGAGCCGCGTCAGCTTCAGGGCCTCGGCGCGTCCAAGCGCGCGGGCGACCCGGTAGGCGTGGTAGTTGGAGACGCCGACATAGCGCGCCTTGCCGGCCTTCACCACGGCATCGAAGGCCTCCACTGTTTCATCCACCGGGGTGTTGGCGTCGAAATGGTGCACCTGGTACAGGTCGACGTAATCGGTGCCCAGGCGCCTGAGCGAATCGTCGATCGCGTGCATCACGTGCTTGCGCGAGGTGCCCTGCTGCCATGGCGCCGGCCCCACCTTGCCGCTGCACTTGGTGGCGACGACGAACTGCTCGCGCCTGCCCTTGAGCCACTTGCCGAGGACTTCTTCGGTGCGGCCCATGTCCTCGAGCTTGCCGCCGAGCGGGTAGGCGTCGGCGGTGTCGAGGAACGTGATGCCGCCTGCGGCGGCGGTGTCGAGGATGGCGAACGAAGTCTTTTCGTCGCATTGCAGGCCGAACGTCATGGTGCCCAGGCACAGGCGCGAGACTTGCAGGCCGGTATGGCCGAAACGTACGTGCTGCATGCGAAGTCCCTCCGGAATCAGGGCAGATGGATGAGCGGATTGATCAAATGGTACTCGTGCAGCGCCTCGACCACTTCGACGATGCCGACGAACCAGATGAACCAGATCACGTCGAACATGGTGCTGCGAAACTTTCGCGGATTGACGGTGTAGGTCTCCGGCTCCCGGAACCCGGAAAGCTTTGGCAGAAATTGCGGCGTGCGCGCGCGGTAGGCGTCGAACTCTGGACCGAACCTTTCGCGCAGCACGGCCTCTTCGCGCGCGATTACGGTGGGATAGCCCGCGAAGACCACGACCGTGAGGAGGATGCCGAGCGTGAACGTCTCGCTGGCAAAGCCGATGCCGGCGAAGCCGAGCAGCGAGAAGAAATAGAGCGGGTTCCTGCACAGGGAGTACGGCCCGGTGGTGATGAGTTCGGTGTTCTTGTAGCCGCTGATGTAGAGCGAGCACCACAAGCGGCCAACCGTGGCGACGCCCACCAGCACCAGACCGAGGAGGAACAGGGCCGTGGATACGAGGTTGCCCTCATGCATGCTCTCCATGGACAGCACGGCGACGAAGAACGCGACGCCAAACAGCCTGGAGACCAGGATGCGGTGGATGGCGAAGTAGTGCGCGAAGCGCTGCAGCATCGAGCCTGCCGGCCTAGTCCTCGTAGATCATTTTCACCGACATGCCGCCATCGAGCGTGAGGTTCTGCCCGGTCACGAAGCCCGCTTCCTGCGCATGGAACAGGCAGGCGCGCGCGACGTCCTCCGGCGTGCCCACGCGTCCCACGGGATGCTGAAGGCGGTCGCGGCGGGAGTGGCGGCGTCCACGCGTTTCGATCCAGCCGGGGCTGATGCTGTTCACGCGGATGCCGTGCCGGGCGAGGCTGATGGCAGTGGCGTGGGTGAGGGCGACGATGCCGCCCTTGGAGGCGGAATAGGCTTCGGTGCCGGGCTCGGACATGAAGGCGCGGGTGGAGGCGATGTTGATGATCGCGCCTTTGCGCCGGTGTTGCGCCATTTGCCTGGCGGCCGTCTGCGTGCAGAGGAAGGCGCCGCGCAGGTTGACGGCGAGGACCTGCATTTGAGATTTCTGCATGGCTGGAGCGGGGATTGTAGCCAAACCCGCTCGAGGCCCGGCTGCGTGCAGCCGTCCGTGCGCCAGCGCACCGCGCTGGCGCCGCTCATTTTCGCGGTTCGGGCGCCGGCGGCGGTTCCTCGCTCTCGGAGCGCGCGGCGGCGCGCCGATAGGCGGAGGGCGGGATGCCGACC
>JAABQT010000061.1 GCA_011391295.1 Betaproteobacteria bacterium | reverse complement strand
AAGGAGATCCACGCGCGGCTTCCCGAAACGCATTTGGTGATGCATGGCTCGTCGTCCGTACCGCAGGAGTGGCTGAAAGTGATCCGCGAAAATGGTGGCACGATCAAGGAAACCTATGGCGTGCCGGTCGAATCGATCGTCGAGGGCATCCGGCACGGTGTGCGCAAGATCAACATCGACACCGACATCCGACTGGCGATGACCGGGGCGATGCGCCGCGCGATGGCGAAAGACCCCGGCGAGTTCGACCCGCGCAAGTTCCTCAAGGACGCGACCGCCGCCGCGCGCGACCTGTGCAAGGAGCGCTTCGAGGCCTTCGGCTGCGCCGGGCAGGCGCCGCGCATCAAGCCCGTGCCGCTCGAAAAAATGGCGGCGCGTTACGCCTGAGAATCGCTCCGCGCCTTCCGCGCGCGGCGCGTTTCCTAGATAATTGCGGCCTTTTCCGGCCATGACTTCCCCCGCCGTTTCGGATGCCGATCTCGCCAACGCGCTGCGCGCGCTGGCCATGGACGCCGTGGAGGCCGCCAAGTCCGGACATCCCGGCATGCCGATGGGCATGGCGGAAATCGCGGTGGCCCTGTGGCACCGCCACCTGCGGCACAACCCCGCCAACCCGTCCTGGGCCAATCGCGACCGCTTCGTGCTCTCCAATGGGCACGGCTCGATGCTGCTCTATGCGCTGCTGCACCTCACCGGATACGACCTGCCGATGGCGGAGCTCAAGCGCTTCCGGCAACTGGGCTCGAAGACCCCGGGCCACCCCGAAGTCGGCCACACGCCCGGCGTGGAGACCACCACCGGACCGCTCGGCCAGGGCATGGCCAACGCGGTGGGCATGGCGCTCGCGGAGAAGCTGCTCGCGGCGCAGTTCAATCGCCCGGAGTTCGAGCTCGTCGAGCATTTCACCTACGTGTTCCTCGGCGACGGTTGCATGATGGAGGGGATCTCGCACGAGGCCTGTTCGCTCGCCGGCACGCTCGGCCTGGGCAAGCTGATTGCGCTGTACGACGACAACGGCATCTCGATCGACTCGGACAAGGGTCCAATCGCCCACTGGTACACCGACGACGTGCCCAAGCGCTTTGCCGGCTACGGCTGGCAGGTGATCGCCGGCGTGGACGGACACGACGTGGAGGCGGTGGACCGCGCGCTGAAGAAGGCGAAGCGCGAAAAATCCCGCCCGACGCTCATCTGCTGCAAGACCATCATCGGCAAGGGCGCGCCGACGCGTGCCGGAACCGGCAAAGCGCATGGCGAGGCCCTGGGCGAGAAGGAGGTGGCGGCAACGCGTGTGGCGATCGGCTGGACCCATGCGCCGTTCGAGATTCCGCAGGGCATCTACGCTGCCTGGGACGCGCGCCCCCCGGGCAAGCGCGCCGAGCGACGGTGGACCAAGCTCTTCGCGCAGTACGCCGAGCGCTTTCCCGCGGAGGCGGCGCAATTCCGCCGCCGCCTTGCAGGTGAGCTGCCGCCGGGTTTCGAGGACCACGTCGGCAGTCTGATCGCGGACGTGCACGGCAAGGCCGAGACCCTCGCCACGCGCAAGGCATCGCAGAACGTGCTCGAGAACCTGCTGGCGCTGCTGCCGGAACTCGTGGGCGGCTCGGCCGATCTCACCGGTTCGAACCTCACCATGGCCAAGGCTTCCACGGTGATCACGCGCGAGCAGGGCGGCAACTACATGTTCTACGGGGTGCGCGAGTTCGGCATGTGCGCCATGATGAACGGCATTGCGCTGCACGGCGGGTTCATCCCGTACGGCGGAACGTTCCTGGTGTTCTCGGACTACGCGCGCAACGCACTGCGCATGGCCGCGCTGATGAAGCTGCGCGCGGTGTATGTATTCACCCACGACTCGATCGGCCTGGGCGAGGACGGGCCGACGCACCAACCCGTGGAGCATGCCTCCGCATTGCGGCTCATACCCAACCTGGACGTCTGGCGGCCCTGCGATACCGTCGAGGCGGCGGTGGCCTGGATCTGCGCTCTCGAGCGCCGGGACGGTCCCAGCGCGCTGCTGTTCTCGCGCCAGAGCGTTGCGTTCGCGCTGCGGGACGAGGAGGCGCTCGGCCAAGTGCGCCGTGGCGCCTATGTCCTGTCCGACACCCCCTGTGCGAAAGCGGTGCTGATCGCGACCGGCTCGGAAGTGCCGCTTGCACTCGAGGCCCAGAAGCGGCTTGCCGAGGCGGACATCCCGGTGCGGGTCGTTTCCATGCCCTCGACCAGCGTGTTCGACCGGCAGGACGCGGCGTACCGCGAAGCCGTGCTGCCGCCCGGCCTGCCGCGCATCGCGGTGGAGGCCGGGGTCAGCGCATTCTGGAGAAAGTACGTGGGCCTCGAGGGCGCGGTGGTCGGCATCGACCGCTTCGGCGAATCCGCGCCCGCCGGGGACCTGTTCAGGCATTTCGGCTTCACGGCCGAAAATGTCGAAAAAGCGGTAAGGAGCGTCGTCCAATGACCATCAACGTTGCCATCAACGGTTTCGGCCGCATCGGCCGCATGATTCTGCGCGCGCACTATGAAGGCGGCAAGAAGCACGACCTGCGATTCGTCGCCATCAACGATCTCGGGGATCCGGCGACCAACGCCCACCTGCTGAAGTACGATACGGCCCACGGCAGGTTCGGTATTCCGGTCGAAGTGCAAGGCGATGCCATTGTGGTGAAGGGCGACAAGCTCAGGGTGCTCGCCGAGCGCGATCCGGCAAAACTTCCCTGGAAAACGCTCGGCGTTGACGTGGTGCTGGAATGCACGGGGTTGTTCAGCGGCAAGGCGAAGGGCGGCGCCGCGCACATCGCCGCGGGTGCAAAAAAGGTGATCATCTCGGCCCCGGGCGACAAGGATGTCGACCGCACAGTCGTCATGGGCGTGAATCACAGTGCGCTGAAGGGCACCGATGCCGTGATCTCCAATGCCTCCTGCACCACCAACTGCCTCGCTCCGCTGGTGAAGGCGCTCGATGACCGCATCGGAGTGGTTTCGGGGCTGATGACCACGGTGCACTCCTTCACGAACGACCAGGTGCTCACCGACGTGTTCCACAAGGACCTGCGCCGGGCGCGCTCCGCGACTCACAACATGATCCCGACCAAGACCGGCGCCGCCGCCGCCGTCGGCCTGGTACTGCCGCACTTGAACGGCAAGCTCGACGGCTACGCGATCCGCGTGCCGACCATCAATGTCTCGATCGTCGATCTCACCTTCATTGCGAAGAAGCCCACGACGGTCGACGCTGTGAACCAGGCGCTGCAGCAGGCCTCGCAGACGGACCTGAAGGGCATTCTCGAGTACACCACCGAGCCGCTCGTGTCCTCCGACTTCAACCATCATCCGGCCAGCTCGGTGGTCGACGGTTCGCTCACCAAGGTGTCCGAGGGTGTCCTGGTCAAGGTTGCCAGCTGGTACGACAACGAATGGGGCTTCAGCAACCGCATGCTCGACGTGGCGGTTGCGCTGATGAACGCCAAGTAACGCCATGCGCTTCAAGCGCATGGCCGACCTGGAGCTGCGCGGCAAGCGCGTGTTCATCCGCGCCGACCTGAACGTGCCGCAGGACGAGGCCGGCGGCATCACCGACGACACGCGCATCCGCGCTTGCCTGCCGGGCATCCGCATGGCCCTCGACGCGGGTGCTGCGGTCATGGTGACTTCGCACCTCGGACGCCCGAAAGAGGGAGAACTCAGGCCCGAAGATTCGCTCGCGCCGGTGGCACAGCGCCTGGCCGAGCTGCTCGGGCGCGAAGTGCCGCTGAAGCGCGACTGGGTCGACGGCGTGGAGGTGCAGCCGGGCGAAGTGGTGCTGCTGGAGAACTGCCGCGTCAACGCGGGCGAGAAGAAGGACGACGAGGTGCTGGCGCGCAAGATCGCGGCCTTGTGCGACGTTTACGTGAACGATGCTTTCGGCACCGCGCACCGGGCGGAAGCGACCACCCACGGCGCGGCAAAATTCGCCCGGGTGGCCTGTGCCGGGCCGCTGATGGCCGCCGAGCTCGACGCGCTCGGCAAGGCGCTTGCCGATCCGGCGCGCCCGCTGGTGGCGATCGTCGGTGGTTCCAAGGTGTCCACCAAGCTTTCGGTGCTCGCCGCGCTGGCAAGGAAAGTGGACCGGCTGATCGTCGGCGGCGGCCTCGCCAACACCTTCCTCCTCGCCGCCGGCAAGCCGATCGGCAAGTCGCTGGCCGAGCCCGGCCTGATGGAGGAGGCAAAGCGGATTTGCGCATTGACCGAGGTGCCGATGCCGGCCGACGTGGTGGTGGCGCAGAGCATGGACGGGCCGGGAACGGTCAAGCCGGCCGACGCTGTCCAGGCGGGCGAGATGATCCTCGACATCGGGCCGCATGCGGCGCGCGAGTTTGCCGCCATGCTTGGGGACGCCGCCACCATCGTGTGGAACGGCCCGGTCGGCGTGTTCGAGAAGGACGCCTTCGCCAAGGGTACCGAGGTCCTGGCGCAGGCCATCGCGGCTTCAAAGGCGTTCTCCATCGCGGGGGGCGGCGACACGGTGGCCGCCATCCACAAGTTCGGCATCGCGGATCGCATCGGCTATATTTCGACCGCCGGCGGCGCGTTCCTCGAATTTCTCGGGGGCAAGACCCTTCCCGCGGTCGCCATTCTCGAAGAAAGAGCCTGATGCTCCGCAGTACCAAAATCGTCGCCACCCTCGGCCCCGCGTCGAGCGAACCCGAGGTGCTCGAGCGCATGGTGCGTGCCGGCGTGGACGTGGTGCGCCTCAATTTCTCCCACGGCACGGCCGCGGACCACCTGAAGCGCGCCGAACTGGTGAAGGACATCGGGCGCAAGACCGGGCACACGGTGGCCATCATGTGCGACCTGCAAGGCCCCAAGATCCGCGTCGGCAAGTTCAAGGACGGCAAGGTGCTGCTGGAGAAGGGACAGAGCTTCGTCCTCGACGCGGCCTGTGAGCTCGGCGACCAGGGGCGCGCGGGCCTCGACTACAAGGAGCTGCCGCGCGACGTCGACACCGGCGCCGTGCTGCTGCTGGACGACGGCAAGATCGTGCTCGACGTTACTGCGGTGCGCGGCGACGAGGTGCAGACCCGCGTGCGCCACGGCGGCGTGCTGTCCGACAACAAGGGCATCAACCGCCAGGGCGGCGGGCTTACGGCGGCGGCGCTCACGCCGAAGGACATGGAAGACATCCGCACTGCGGCAAAGATCAAAGCCGACTACCTCGCGGTGTCGTTTCCCAAGTCCGGCGCCGACATGTACATGGCGCGGGAACTCCAGCGCGCCGCCGGCGGCAAGGCGATGCTGATCGCCAAGATCGAGCGCGCGGAGTCGGTGAAGCAGGAGGCGCTGCTGGACATCATGGGCGCCTGCGACGGCATCATGGTGGCCCGCGGCGATCTGGCGGTGGAAGTGGGCGATGCCGCCGTGCCGGCGATGCAAAAGCGCATGATCCGCCTGGCGCGCGAGCAGAACAAGCTCACCATCACCGCGACACAGATGATGGAATCGATGATCGCCAGCCCGGTGCCGACGCGCGCCGAGGTGTCCGATGTCGCCAACGCGGTGCTCGACGGCACCGACGCGGTGATGCTCTCGGCGGAGTCGGCGAGCGGCAAGTACCCGGTGGAAACCATCGAGGCGATGGACCGCATCTGTGTCGAGGCCGAGCAGACGCAGGCCATCAGCCTGGACCAGGATTTCCTCAACCGCGTGTTCAAGCGGGTGGACCAGTCGATCGCCATGGCGGGATTGTTCACTGCCTTCCACCTCAAGGTGAAGGCGATCGCCACGCTGACCGAATCGGGCTCGACCGCGCTGTGGATGAGCCGCCTGAACTGCGGCGTGCCGATCTACGCGCTCACCTCGCAGACGCAGACGCGCTATCGCTGCGCGCTGCTGCGCGATGTCTATCCGCTGATGGTGAAGTACGTCGGCCACGACCGCGAGGAGCTTCTGCGCGAGGCCGAGAACGTGCTGGTGGAAAACGGGGTGGTGAAGGAGGGCGACCTGATCGTGATCACCATCGGCGAGCCGATCGGCAAGGCGGGCGGCACCAACACGATGAAGATCGTGCGGGTGGGGGACCACCGCAAAGGCTGAGGCGGTCCGCGGCGCATGCCGCGGCGCGCTTGCGCTTGGCCGGGTTGACGGGCATCGCCCGAAGACTATAGGTTAGGCACCCAACCTGCGGCCCGCCGCGCAAACGGAGAAGCTCATGACCACCATGACCAGCCAGGCGTCGAGCCAAACCAGCCTGCCGCCCCTCGCATCGCGTTTCGTCGACGTCGCCGGCTTGCCCTGGGAAAAGACCCGGTTTGCCGGTGTCGAAACCAAGACGCTGCTGGTGGACCGCGCAACCGGGGTATGCACCAGCCTGGTGAAGATGGCCCCGGGGGCAAGGCTACCGGACCACGAGCATGTGCTGATCGAGCAGACCTACGTGGTGCAGGGCAGCCTGGTGTGCGGCGAGGGCGAATGCAAGGCCGGGGACTTTGTCTGGCGCCCGGCCGGCAGCCGCCACGAGGCCTGGGGCGGGGCACAGGGCGGGGTGATGCTCGCCATCTTCCAGGTACCGAACCGGTTCCACGAGGCCGACGGTCGCGAGACCGACATGCTGGGGCAGGACTGGAACAAGGCCTGGGCGAACGCGCTGTTCCGCTAGCGGCCTTCGTACAGATCGCGCCCTTTGACCAGGGCGCGGATCTTGCCGTCGGCCATGTTGCGCTTGAGCATCCAGAAGCCGCAGTCCGGGTGGACGTACTTCACGCGCCCCGGCCCGAGCGTTTTCTCCGCGCGCTCGATGGCGCGCGCGATCTCATCGGCGCTTTCGATTTCGGTGCGCTTGATGTCCACCACGCCCAGCCCGAACCCGATGTCCTTGCGCAGTTCCTTGAACACCGCGAGCTCGGCAGGCGGCCGGTGCGCACACTCCATTACCACGTGGTCCGCCTCGAGCGCGTTGAGATACCCCAGCAGCTTCGCCCAGGTGCCCTTCTGGATCGACTGCCCGCCATAGTTGCCGAAACACAGGTGCACCGCCGCCTTGGCCGTCTTCGGCACGGCTCTCAGCACCTTGTTGATCGCCGCCGCCGCCCAGTTCCATTCCTCGGGATGGCCGGGCAGGTTGGCCTCGTCCACCTGCACCACGTCGGCGTCGAGCCGTTTCACCTGGTCGGCGAGCACGTCGGCGATCGCATGCGCCAGTTTCTGCGGGCTCCGATAGTGCCGGTCGTGCAGGGTCTTGGCCAGCATGTGCGGCCCGGTGAGCGTGAACTTTAACGGCCTGGACGCGAGGCTGCGCGCCTGCGCGCAGGCCAGCGGCAGGTTGAGCGTGCCGGCGCCGACCGGGCCCTCCACCACGCCCGGCGGGCGGGTGCGGAAACGCATCCCGGACGCCTTCGAGTAGTCGAGCCACTCGCTGAAGCCGATATCGGCGCGCACGCCCGCGAGCGGCCGCACGAAGTACTCGATCATGCCGTTGGTTTCGGGGTGGTTCAGGTCGAAGCGGTACAGCTCGCCGTCGCACACCAGGTCGATACCGGCCTGTTCCTGCGTGTGCAGCACGACGCGCGTGGCATCCGTCAGCGCCTGCGCGGAGGGCGCGGCGGCGAGCCAATCGGGCACCGGATAGGAGCCGACGACGGTGGTCTTGATGCGGGGCGCACGCATGGCGGGTGATTATAATTCACCAGATGGTTAACTTCGACAGCGTCGACGCCCTCGAGGAGTTCATGACGCGTCCGACGCCGCAACTCGAGGCCGACCTGGCGCGCACCCGCGGCGATCTCCTGGTGCTTGGCGTCGGCGGCAAGATGGGGCCGACGCTGGCGCGCATGGCGAAGCGCGCGGCGCCGCAGCGGCGCGTGATCGGGGTGGCGCGCTTTTCCGAGCCGGGCTTGCGCGAGAAGCTCGGCGCCTGGGGCGTGGAGTGCATCGCCTGCGACCTGCTCGATCGCGCAGCACTGGAGCGCCTGCCGCGGGCGCCGAACGTGGTGTTCATGGCCGGGCACAAGTTCGGCGCCGCGGGCAATGCCGCCTTCACCTGGGCGATGAACGTCGGCGTGCCC
>JAABQT010000006.1 GCA_011391295.1 Betaproteobacteria bacterium | reverse complement strand
AGCGGTGCGAGCACGCCCTGCGCCGCGCCGCCCGCGCCCAGCAGCAGGACCTGCGCGCCGGCCAGGCTGCGCCCGAGATTCACGGTCAGATCGCGCACCAGTCCGATGCCGTCGGTGTTGTCGCCGAAAGGCTTTTCCCGGTCGAGGATCAGCGTGTTCGCGGCGTACGCCACCGCGGCGCGCTCGCTGGTCACGGCGCAGTAGCGGAACGCCTGCTCCTTGAACGGCAACGTGACGTTCAGGCCCTTGCCGCCGCTACCGCGGAATTTCTCCACCGCGGCCACGAACCCGTCCGGCGGCGCCTCGATCGCGCCGTACTCCATGTCCTCGCCGCAGGCGCGCGCGAACTGCTCGTGGATCCAGGGGGATTTCGAATGGGCGACCGGGTTACCGATCACTGCATAACGGTCGGCCACCGCCTACTCGGTCCAGAACTTGTCGCCGCGGCCGAAGAACCAGGTGCGCGTGATCACCAGCAGGTCGGTATCGCGCCGGATCTGCGGCGGGAACAGGGCGTAGGGCGAGGCCATGCGCACGATCCTGAACGCGGCATCGTCCAGCACCTTCAGGCCCGAGGAGCGGTCGAGCTCGATCGAATCGACGTTGCCGTCCGGGCGCAGCGTCACCGTCATGCGCAGGTTGCCGTAGTGCTTGCCGCGCGCCGCAGAAGGGTAATTGACCGTGCCCACGCGCTCCACCTTCTGGCGCCAGTCCTCCTCGTATTGGGCGAAGCGGTACTCGACGGCGCTGGCGCCGATGAATTGCTTGCGCGGGCGCTTCTGGTAAGCCTCCGTTTGCCGGTCGATCTGCGCCTGCAGCCGCATCGCCGCCAGCGACAGATCGGCGAGGTCGCGCCCCCCGGGCCGTGTCGCCGGTTCGACGGCGCCATCGCGGGGCTCGCCTTGTGCGGTTACGCGCGCATTCGACGGGCGCGTCTGCGCCAACAGCTTTCTTTGCTGTGCCTCGAGCGCCTTCATGCGGCGCTGGGTCTGCGCCAGGTTGCGGCCCGGCGTGCGCGGGTCGATCACCGGCAGGTTCGACTTGGCGCGGCGGTTCTGGTCGGTGTCTCCGCCGCCATCCAGGTCGACCTGTGCCAGCGCATCGACGCGCGCCGGGCGCTGGCGCGACTTGGCGTTGACCAGGATGACGTCGAGCGTCTGGGTGGAGGATTTCCAGCGCAGTTCTTCGGGGAACTTGAAGTGCACCGACAGCAGAATCGCGTGCAGCAGGAGCGACGCCGCCACCGACGCGGTCAGCACACGGGACCGGTGGTCGAGCCCGGACCAGAATTCGGCCGCGCCCGGAATGCTCTTCGCTAGCACTGCCTGCAATGGCGCCTCGAGGCGATATTCCGCCGCCATTCTAGGGCTTTAGCGCTCGTCTCGCTCGTCGCCCGCCAGTGCCGCCCCGCCCGCGGACCCCAGAGTCTCTACGTAGACGCAGGCGACGCTGCGCTCGAGCAGATCGATGTTCTCGATCGCCAGGCGCACGCGCGTACCTGCGTCGAGGACCGGCAGCGACGGCACCCGTAGCGTGAGCGGCAGACCCTCGAGGCGCACCAGGTTCTCGCGCAGGACGACGGCGCCGGTGTCGCGCATGCCCTCCTGCTCGAGCCAGCGCAGGCACCAGTAATTCTCCATGGCGCGCTGGTACTCGTCGTAGCGCGCGTAGGTCAATTCGAAGGCGCGCAGCGCCGCCAGCAGCGCGTCCGAATTGCGCGCGAACGGCGCCTTGCGCCCGCCAAGGGCGGCGATCAGCTGCCACTGGTTGACGAGGTCGACGTAGCGGCGCAGCGGCGAGCTCATCCATGCGTAGCAGGCCAGGCCCAGGCCCTCGTGCGCTTCGGCATGCACGCTCATCCTCACTTTGCCGGAGGACTGCACGCGGTACAGCGCGGCGACGTCGCGCTCGGCGAGCAGCTCGCCCCAGGTCGCGTTGGCGAGGATCATGAGCTCGCTCACCAGCTTGTCCAGCGGTGCGCCGCGGCGCCGCGGCTCCACGCGCACCCTGCCGTCCCGCACCCGGAACACGTAATCCACCGCTGCGACATTGACCGACGGTTTGCCCCGGCGCACTTCGAGCGCCTCGGCAAGGCGCCACAGCGTGCGCAACTCCTCTTCGCGCGGCAGGCCCGCGCTCCCGCCCTGCTCGAACGCGCCGTTCAGCGCCTCGATGTCGCCCAGGCGCAGGTTCGCGGTGACGCGCAGGCGTTCCAGGCGCGTGTGGCGCCCGCGCACCGTGTAGTCCTGCGCCGAGACCTCCAGATACAGCGACACCACCGGGCGCTCGGTCCCCGCATCGAGCGAGTAGCGCTGCACCACGTCCTCGGGGAGCATCGTCACCTTGAACCCCGGCATGTAGGCCGTGGACAGCCGCTCGCGCGCCATGGCGTCCAGCGGCGAGCCGGGCGCGAAGCCGAGCGCGGGCGCGGCGATGTGGATGCCGACCCGCCACTGGTCCTCCGACACGCGCACGAGTGAGAACGCGTCGTCGATTTCAGTGGTTTCGGTGTCGTCCAGGCTGAATGCCTCCACCGGCGCCAACGGCAGCACCCCAGTCGGCTCGGGCACCTCGTGTGCCGGGAAGGCGGTGCCGCGCGGGAAGAACTCGTGCAGGAACCGGCCGAGGTGATAGGCGTGGGTGTCCTTGATCAGCCCGCAGCGCTCCAGCAGGCGCGCGCCCGTAAGCCCGGTGTGCTTGCAGGCCAGTTCGAAGGCCTTGGTTTCGGGCTTGTTGCGGTCAGGTGCGTACAGCAATTCATCCTTCAGGCTGGCGATTTCGGGCGGGCACTCGAAACGCGCGAGGCTGGCCGCCCAGCCGGCGATCGCCTCCAGCACGCGCTTTTTCTTCTCGGCCGAGGCCAGCGCCAGCTTGAGCGTTTCTTCCGGCGCGGCCTGATAGCGCCCACGGCCCCGGCGATGGAAGTAGATCGGCGCCGAGTGCAGCCTGAGCAATACGCCTGCAGACTCCGCGGGGAGCGGCTCGCGGCCTACATACTCGCGTGCGAGCTCCTCGAAGCCGAATTGGCCCCCGCCCGAGCACTGCCAGAGGAAATCGGTGTCCAGACCGGCCGCGAACTTGCCGGCGGCTTCCAGCAATTCGCCGGCGCCCGGGTGCTCGAAGCGCATCAGCACCGCCGCCGCCTTGACCTTCGAGCGCCGGCCGTGCGGGCTCTCGACCTGGAACGAGGCCGGGGCCTGCCCGAGCACGGTACCGACCTTGAACTCGCCATCCTCTTCGTAGAGCAGGTGCATTTCAGCGCCTCACTCGACCGCGAGGCCGGCGAATTCGAGGATGCGCGGCAGGTGTTGCGGGAAGGACTGCAGCGAGTGATCGCCACCCTGGATCACGACCTGATCGGCCCCGCGGTAGCGCTCGAGCGCCTTGCGGTAGTCGAGCACTTCGTCGCCCGTCTCGACGACCAGCAGGTAGCGCGAGGGCGTGATGCGCGGCACCCAGAGGCGCTGCCATTCCTCCAGGTGGGCCGTGGTCAACTGGTAGGGCTCGCCGGTATGGAGATTCTTCTGCTCGCCCAGCGACACGCGCAGGCCCAGGTGCGGGTCGATCGCCGGATTGAGCAGCACCGCCCTCGCGTCGTGCTTCTCGGCCAAGTAGGTGGCGTAGTAGCCGCCGAGCGAGGAGCCGACGAAGCAAACCGGCTCGCGCGGCCGCTGCGCCATCAGCGCCTCGATGGCGGCAATCGCGTCGCCCGCAAGCGGCGGCAGCGCCGGGCAGGCGTAGCGCGCGCCGAGGCCGCGCTCCGCCATGAAGCGCCCCAGCACCTGCGCCTTGTGCGATTGGGGCGAGGAATTGAAGCCGTGCAGATAGGCGATCATTGACCGAGCGCCTCGAGCAGCTTGCCGTGAATGCCGCCAAA
Source organism: Betaproteobacteria bacterium (assembly GCA_011391295.1). GTDB lineage: Bacteria > Pseudomonadota > Gammaproteobacteria > Burkholderiales > SG8-39 > JAABQT01. Next base: position 15,588 of record JAABQT010000006.1, on the reverse strand, counting down.
TCCGCCGTTGGACATCACCAGCACATGATCGCCGGCGCGCGCCTCGGCGGCGATCGCCGCGACCAGAGGCTCGAACCGCTCGAAGCAGCGGGCGCGCTCGCCCAGCGGGCGCAGGGCCGTGGCGGCGTCCCATCCCAATCCCGCGCTGTACACGAACACCCGGTCAGCGGCGGCAAGGCTCGCCGGCAACCGGTCCTTCATCAGCCCGAGCTTCATCGTATTGGAGCGCGGCTCGAGCACCGCGAGGATGCGCCCGCCCGCTGCCTTGGAGCGCAGCCCCTCCAGTGTGGCGTGGATCGCCGTCGGGTGGTGCGCGAAGTCGTCATAGACCGCGACCCCGCGCGCGGAACCACGCAGCTCCAGCCTGCGTCGCACGCCTTCGAACTGCGCCAGTGCCGCGATCGCCGACGGCGGCGCAACACCGGCATGGCGCGCCGCAGCGATCGCGGCGAGGGCGTTCAGACGGTTGTGCTCGCCCGCCTGGGTCCAGCGCACCCGGCCCAGCCCCCTGCCCTGCAGCCAAACTTCGAACCCGCCCTCGGCATCGACATCGCCGGCCTGCCAACCCGCCTCCACGCCGAACTCCTCCACCGGCGTCCAGCAACCCAGGGCCAGGACCCGTTTCAGGGCCCCGTCCCGGCCGTTTACGACCAAACGCCCGGAACCGGGGATGATCCGCACGAAATGATGGAATTGCCGTTCGATAGCTGCTAGATCAGCGAAGATGTCGGCATGATCGAACTCTAAATTGTTAAGAATTGCCGTCTTGGCGGCGTAGTGCACCAACTTGGAGCGCTTGTCGAAGAAGGCCGTATCGTATTCGTCAGCTTCGACGACAAACGCTTCCGAAGCGCCGAGGCGGGCGCTTACGCCAAAATTGGCGGGGATCCCGCCGATGAGGAATCCCGGCTTGTGGCCCGCGTGCTCCAGGATCCAGGCGAGCATGGAGGCGGTGCCGGTCTTGCCATGGGTGCCGGCGACCGCGAGCACGTGGCGCCCGGGCAGCACGTGTTCCGCGAGCCACTGCGGCCCGGAGACGTAGCGCGCGCCGCGATCCAGGATCGCTTCCATCAGCGGATTGCCGCGCGTCACCACGTTGCCGACCACCCAAAGGTCGGGCGCCAGGCTGATCTGCCCGGCGCCGTAGCCCTCGATCAGCTCGACGCCGAGCGCGGCCAGCTGTTCGCTCATCGGCGCATAGACCTGGGCGTCGCACCCGGTGACGCGCAACCCCGATTGGCGCGCGAGCGCCGCGAGCCCGCCCATGAACGTGCCGCAGATTCCCAGGATGTGCAGGTGTGCGGCCATAGACCCAACAGTGGCGATGCGGCTCGGGAAAGGGCCGCGATTCTACGCGATGGGCGCTGTGCCCGTGCGCTATGATGCGCCGGCTATGGGCCGTCGAAGCACGCGGCAAAACGGCATGCGCGCGGAAATCGCCGCGGCCGCGGCGCGCCTGATGGCCGAGGACGGCATCGACGACTTCGCGCTGGCCAAGCGCAAGGCCGCCCGCCAACTCGGCGCCGCCGACACCGAATCGCTGCCCGCCAACACCGAGATCGAGGATGCGCTGCGCGCCTATCGCGCCCTGTATCAGGCGGAGGAACACCCGGAGCTGGTCCTGGAGTTGCGGCGTGTCGCGCTGGAGGCGATGCGCGCGCTCCAGCAGTTCACCCCTTACCTGACCGGCCCGGTCCTCAGCGGCAATGCCGGGCCCTTCGCCGAGATCGAGCTGCAGCTGTATCCGGACAGCGCCAAGGACGTCGAGCTGTTCCTCCTGGAACGCAACATTGCGTTCGAAACCTCGGAGGGCCGCCGCTTTTCCGGCGATCGCACGCGTTCGGTCAGCATTTTTTCGCTCGACTGGGAAGGCGTACCGGTACGGCTGTCGGTCCTCGACCCAAGGGATGAGCGCATTGCGCTCAAGAAGACGCTGTCAGGGCGGGTCGCGGAGCGCGCCGGCATCGCCGAGGTTGACCAGTTGGTGCAGGCTGGGAGGACCAGCCTCTAGGATCGGACAGTCAGATAAGCGCCTAACTGCGTCGATCGTCGCCGAATGTTGGTCTAAAAGCGTCTAAACTAACGCCTTCTGACAGTTTCTGTTGATTTTCCTGTGACCGAGTTAAGCCGCCGACAGGGTGCCGCAACACCCTGTCCGGGAAGGTCAGCACTAATTTCGGCTATATTGCCGCCTTCTTCGGGGAAAAATGGCTAAGTTCAAAAAGTCGGCGTCGATACTGCTGCTCAACGGACCCAATCTCAATCTTCTGGGAACCCGTGAACCGCAGCTCTACGGCCGGGAAACGCTGATGCAGATTGAGCGCCGCCTCCTCGCCCGGGCCAAGGCGGCGGGCGTCAAGCTGGCCTGCCAGCAGTCGAACCATGAGGGCGTGCTGGTCGACCGCGTGCAGCTGGCGGCCAGGGACGGGACAGGCTTCATCATCCTCAATCCCGCAGCGTTCACTTACTCGAGCATCGCGCTGCGCGACGCCCTGACGGCGGTGCGCATACCGTTCATCGAGGTGCACCTGTCGAACATCCACGCGCGCGAAGCGTGGCGCGCGCATTCGCATTTCACCGCGGTTGCCGTCGGCTCGATCCTCGGGCTCGGCGGCCGCGGCTATGACCTGGCGCTCGATTTCGCCATCGCGCGCCTCAGGGGCGGCGGGGCCTAGCCCCGGCAGGCAAGTGGCGGGCAGCCTTGCCCGCCGGGAGGAAATACCGATGGATCTGCGCAAGCTGAAGAAGCTGATTGACCTCGTGCAGGAGTCCGGCATCGCCGAGCTCGAGATCACCGAGGGCGAGGAGAAGGTGAAGATCGTCAAAGGCGGGGAGGCGACGGTGACGCCGATTGAGCCAAAGCCCGCGACGCACGCCGCCGTCCCGGCTGCCGCCGCGCCCGCTACGGCGTCGGTCGCGGCCGCCGAACCCGCCCTGGAGGGTCACGTCCTCAAGGCGCCCATGGTCGGCACCTTCTACCGTTCGGCCTCGCCCGAGTCCAAGTCCTTCGTCGAGGTCGGTCAGAACGTCAAGGCCGGCGAGACGGTGTGCATCATCGAGGCGATGAAGCTGATGAACGAGATCGAGGCCGACGCCACCGGCGTGATCAAGGCCATCCTGGTGGAGAACGGCCAGCCGGTGGAGTATGGCCAGCCGCTGTTCATCATCGCCTAGCGCGGCGCCGTGTTCGAGAAGATCCTCATCGCCAACCGCGGGGAGATCGCGCTGCGCATCCAGCGCGCCTGCCGCGAAATGGGCATCCGTACGGTGGTGGTGCACTCGGAGGCCGACACCGAAGCCAAGTACGTGAAGCTCGCCGACGAATCCGTGTGCATCGGCCCGGCGCCGGCGCGCGAGAGCTACCTCAACATGGCGGCGATCATCAGCGCCGCCGAGGTCACGGACTCCGAGGCCATCCACCCCGGCTACGGCTTCCTGTCGGAAAACGCGGACTTTGCCGAGCGCGTCGAGCGCTCCGGCTTCGTGTTCATCGGGCCGCATCCCGAAAACATCCGCCTGATGGGCGACAAGGTAAGCGCCAAGCAGGCGATGGAAAAGGCGGGGGTGCCCTGCGTGCCCGGCTCCGAGGGCGCGCTGCCCGAGGACGCCAAGGAGATCGTGCGCATCGCGCGCAAGATCGGCTACCCGGTGATCATCAAGGCGGCCGGCGGTGGCGGCGGGCGCGGCATGCGCGTGGTGCACACGGAAGCGGCGCTGCTCAACGCGGTCAACATGACGCGCAGCGAAGCGCAGGCCGCATTCTCCAATCCCATGGTGTACATGGAGCGCTATCTGGAGAACCCGCGCCACATCGAAATCCAGGTGCTGACCGACAGCCACAAGAACGTGCTGTACCTGGGCGAGCGCGACTGCTCCATGCAACGCCGGCACCAGAAGATCATCGAGGAGGCGCCAGCCCCCGAGATGACCGAAAAACAGCGCGTGCGCATCGGCGAGCGCTGCGTCGACGCCTGCCGCAAGATCGGCTACCGCGGCGCGGGCACCTTCGAGTTCCTGTACGAGGACGGTGAGTTCTACTTCATCGAGATGAACACGCGCATCCAAGTCGAGCATCCGGTTACCGAAATGGTCACCGGCATCGACCTGGTGCAGGAGCAGATCCGCGTGGCCGCGGGCGAAAAGCTGCGCCTGCGGCAAAAGGACATCACGGTGCGCGGCCATGCCATCGAGTGCCGCATCAACGCCGAGGATCCCTACAAGTTCACGCCGTCGCCGGGGCGCATCACTTCCTACCATCCGCCCGGCGGGCCCGGCATCCGCGTCGACTCGCACATATACGCGGGTTACGCCGTGCCGCCGAACTACGACTCGATGGTCGGCAAGGTCATCGCCTACGGCGCGACGCGCGACCAGGCGATCCGGCGCATGCGCATCGCGCTCTCCGAGATGGCGATCGAGGGCATCCTCACCAACCTGCCGCTGCACCGCGAACTGCTGCACGACAGCCGCTTTCTGCGCGGCGGCACCTCGATCCACTACCTCGAGCAAAAGCTTGCCCAGGAGAACAGGCAGAAGGGGAAGTAGTGCCCTGGCTCGCACTCACGCTGGAACTCGACGCGGCGCAGGCCGATGCGCTGAGCGAGGCCTTGCTGGGGCAGGGCGCCCAGTCCGTGTGGCTTGACGCGCCGGAGCAGCCGCGCAATCGGCTGCATGCGCTCATTGCCGGCGATGCCGACGCGGCCACCCTGCTCGGCGCCGCATCCGCGGCCGCAGGCCTGGAGGTCGTGCCGCCCTTTAGAACCGAACTCGTTGCCGACCAGGACTGGGTGCGTGCCACGCAGGCGCAGTTCGCGCCACTTTGCCTGGAAGGGCGCCTGTGGGTCGTGCCGAGCTGGCACCTGGTGCCGCCAGACCCGCATGCCGTCGTGATGCGCATCGATCCGGGCCTGGCTTTCGGTACCGGCAGCCACGCCTCGACACGCCTGGCGCTCGGCTGGCTGGCGCGCGGGGCGGCCACGGGCGCCGCGGTCCTCGATTACGGCTGCGGTTCCGGTATATTGGCAATCGCCGCCGCCAAGCTCGGCGCGGTCCATGTCGACGCGGTCGACGTGGATGCGCTGGCCCTGGTGACGACGATCGACAATGCGCGCGCCAACGGCGTCGGCCTGGGCGCGCACGCGCCGGAGCAGCTGCCGCCCGGCGCCTATGACGTGGTGGTGGCCAACATCCTGTCTCAGCCCCTGATCGTGCTCGAACCCCTGCTCGCCGAGCGAACGCGGCGCGGCGGCCGCATCGCGCTGTCGGGCATCCTCGAGGCGCAGGCCGGTGAAGTCGCCGCGGCCTACGGCGCGCATTTCGATGCGCGCATCGCCGCGCGCGAGGACGGTTGGGCGCTGGTCGAAGGGCGGCGCCAGTGAGCCTGCTGGTCACGCGCTGCCCGGCCTGCGCCACGGCATTCCGCGCGCAGCCAACCCAGCTTTCGGCCCGCGGCGGCATGGTCCGCTGCGGCAAGTGCGCGATCGTGTTTGACGGCGTCGCCCATCTGGTCGAGGAGGGCACCGGCGTGCGCGCCGAGCCGTCTCCCCAGCTCGGGCTGTTCGAGGCCGGCGGCACTGCGCCGGCGAAGGCGCCGGCCCGCGCGCTCGCGCGCGCCGTGGTGGAAGACGACGAGCCGCTGCCCGAGTTTCTCGAAGAGGAAGCGCCGCGGGCGCGTTTCAGCGTTGCCTGGGGCGTGGGGGCTCTGCTGGCCTTTGCACTCTTGGCCGGGCAACTCGCTCATTACTATCGCACCGAAGTGGCGACCCTGGTGCCGCAGACCCGCCCCTATCTCGTCGAGGCCTGCCGCTTCCTCGACTGCGAGCTGCGCCTGCCGCGGCGGCCGGACCTGCTCAGCATCGAATCCTCGGATCTGCAGGCGGACAAGCGGCGCGAAAGCCTCATCGTGCTGAATGCAGTGATCCGCAATCGCGCGCCCTTCGCCCAGGAGCATCCCGCGCTCGAGCTGACGCTCACCGACCCGGGCGACAAGCCGCTGGTGCGGCGCGTGCTGCAGCCCGGGGATTACCTGGTCCGCCCGCGCGAGGCGCTGGCCCCGGGCATCGCGCCCGGGGGCGAATCGGTGCTGCGCGTGCATCTGGACACCGGGACGGTGCGTGCCACGGGATACCGCCTTTACCTGTTCTATCCTTCCTAGATGAAGACGCTGATTACCGGCTCGCTCGCTTACGACACCATCATGGTGTTCCCGGACCGTTTCAGGAACCACCTGCTGCCTGACCAACTGCACATCCTCAACGTGTGCTTCCTCACGCCCGAGATGCGGCGCGAATTCGGCGGCACTGCCGGCAACATCGCCTACAACCTGAAACAGCTGGGCGAAGACCCGCTGGTGATGGCCACGGTGGGGGAGGATTTCGAACCCTACGCCTACCGGCTGCAGCGCCTGGGCATCGACGCGCGGCTGGTGAAGAAGGTGCCGGGCCAATTCACCGCGCAGGCGTTCATCACCACCGACCTGGACGACAACCAGATCACCGCCTTTCATCCCGGTGCCATGAACCATGCGCACGAGAACCACATCGTGCCCGAGCTGGCGGCGCGCCTCGCCATTATCGCGCCCGACGGCAAGCAGGGCATGCTGCAGCATGCGCGCGAGTGCGCCGAGCACCGCGTCCCGTTCATTTTCGACCCCGGCCAGGGGCTGCCGATGTTTACCGCCGAGGAGCTGTCGGAACTGGTAAGCCTCGCCGACTACATCGCGGTGAACGACTACGAGGGCAAGGTGCTGGAGGAAAGGACCGGGCGCAAGCTGGAGAGTCTGGCGCGCGAGGTCAAGGCGCTGATCGTCACACTCGGCGCGCAGGGCTCGCGCATCTATGCCGGCGAGGTGCAGCACGAGATCCCGAGCGCCACGGCCGACCGCGTGCTCGACCCCACCGGGTGCGGCGACGCCTATCGCGCGGGGTTGCTGTACGGCATCGCGCAAGGCTGGGACTGGCCGCGCACCGGCCGGCTGGGCGCGGTGCTGGGCGCCATCAAGATCGCCAGCCGCGGCGCGCAGAACCATCTGGCCGACCGCGAGACGGTCGAAGCGCGCTACCGGCTGTCGTTCCGCGAGTCGCCCTGGGGCTAGACCATCGCGGGTATCTGCCCGGCGACGATTTTGCAGAATACGCAGTCGGATTTCATCCCTCCCCCGGCGGCTGGTAGCCGCGGCAGGGTACCTGAAACAGGGCCCGGTCTTCCAGGCGCAAGGCCGTGAGGCTGCCGCCCCAGACACAGCCGCTGTCCAGCGCGGCGAGCTTTTCGTTCAGCTTCAGCCCCAGCGCCGACCAGTGCCCGCAAACGATCGGCGGATCGCCTGCGGGGCGCAGCTCGAACCACGGCCGGAAACCGTCGGGCGCCTGCGCGCCTTTCGTGCGCAGCTCCATTTCCCCGGCGGCATTGCAAAAGCGCAGGCGCGTCATTGCGTTCACGATCACCCGCAGACGGTCCCAGCCGAGGAGATCGTCGCGCCACGCGAGCGGCGTGCCGCCGTACATGCTGGCGAGGAACTCGCGGTAAGAGGGCGCGCGCAACGCGTTCTGCACTTCGCTCGCCAGCGTCAGCGCCGTCTGTATCGTCCACTGCGGCAGCAGGCCGGCATGCACCATGACGTAGCCGGTTTCGCTGTGCAGCAGCGGTCGGCCGCGCAGCCAGTCGAGCAATTCCGGTGCATCCGGGGCCGCGAGCAGTTCGTCCAGCGTATCGTCGTCGCGCCTGCGTGCGTAGCCGCCGGCGACGCACAGCAGGTGCAGGTCGTGATTGCCGAGTACCACGACCGCCGCGTCCCCCAGGGAGCGCACGAAGCGCACGACGCCGAGCGAATCGGGCCCGCGGTTCACCAGGTCGCCGACGAACCACAGGCGATCCCGCGCGCGATCGAAGGTCAGCCGCGACAGCAGCGCCTGCAGCTCATCATTGCAGCCCTGCACGTCGCCAATCGCGTACGTCGCCATCGAGCGCGAGTCTACCGCGCCGTGGCACACTCCCTCCCACCATGCTCAGAGCTCTGAAGAAGCTGTTGGACAAGGGCGGCGGCGAACCCCGCCAGATGCCGGAATTCGAGCGCCGCCCCCTGCGGGTGGCGGTGGCGGCGTTGCTGCACGAAGCGCGCCGCGCGGACTACATCGAGGGCGACGAAGAAGACGCCGCGGCGCAGCGGGCGCTCGCCGAACTGTTCGGGCTGGACGCACGGGCGTGCACCGCACTGCTCGAGGAAGGGCGCGCCAGAGCACAACAGCTCACCAGCTTTTACGCGCCGGTTACGGTGATCAAGCGTGAATTTTCGCTCGATGATCGAGTCAGGCTCGTCGAGCACCTGTGGCGCGTCGCCTACGCCGATGGCGGACTCGATCCTTACGAGGATCACTACGTACGCAAGATCGCCCACCTGCTCTACGTCCCGAACACCCAGAGCATGCTGGCGCGCAACCGAGCCCGGGCTTAGGCGCGACCCGCCCGTAGCCCTTACAAGGCCGCGTCCATCCGGCGGTACTGGATCGCCTCAGCGACGTGCGCCGTGCCGATGGCCGCGCAGGCGTCGAGGTCGGCGATGCTGCGCGCCACACGCAACACGCGGTGGTAGGCGCGCGCCGACAGCGACAGGTGCACCATCGCCTGCTTCACCAAGATCTCGACTTCCGCGCCGGTGGCGCAATGGGTTTCGATTTCCTGCGTTCCCAGCAGCGCGTTCGGCTTGCCCTGTCGCAGCACTTGCAGCCCGCGCGCCGCGACGACGCGCTCGCGGATGGCGCGCGTAGGCTCGCCGTCCGCGGCCGCCAGGAGCTCGGTCTCGCGCGGTACCGGCGCGTCGATCTTGATGTCGATGCGGTCGGCGAGCGGACCCGAGATGCGAGCCCGGTAGCGCGCGATGGCGTCCGGCGTGCAACGGCAACGGCCGCTGGGGTGCCCGAGGTAGCCGCAGGGACAGGGATTCATCGCCGCCATCAGCTGGAAGCGCGCCGGAAAGCGCGCCTGGCGCGCCCCGCGCGACAGCGAAACCCAGCCGGACTCGAGCGGCTCGCGCAGCGCCTCCAGCGCCTCGCGGCCGAACTCCGGCAACTCGTCCAGGAACAGCACGCCCTGGTGCGCGAGTGAAATCTCGCCCGGGCGCGGCGGGCTTCCGCCGCCCACCAGCGCTACGCGCGACGCCGTGTGGTGCGGAGCGCGCAGCGGCCGCGCACCCCAGCGCGCGGCATCGAAGCCACCCAGTGACGCCGACTGGATCGCCGCGCTCTCGAGCGCCTCGGCCTCGCTCATGGGCGCGAGGATTCCCGGAAAGCGCGCTGCCAGCATCGACTTGCCGGTGCCCGGTGGGCCGACCAGCAGCAGGCTGTGGCCGCCCGCCGCCGCCACTTCCAGCGCGCGCTTGGCGGCCGCCTGGCCCTTCACGTCGCGGAAGTCCGCATAGGCGGGTAGGGCAGGCACTGCATCTTGGGCGTGCGGCTGCAGTTGCGCCTGGCCGGCGAGATGAGCGCAGACTTCCAGCAGGGTGCGCGCCGGTAGCACGGTAGCGCCGCCAGCCAGTGCGGCCTGCGCCGCGTTTTGTGCGGGCAGCACAAAGCCGCGCCCGGAACGGGCGCAGCCCAACGCCATCGCCAGCGCGCCGCGTACCGGGCGCAGCTCGCCGGTCAGCGACAGCTCGCCGGCGAATTCCAGTCCTTCGAGCGCCGCGGCCCGCAGTTGCCCGCTCGCGGCGAGAATGCCGAGCGCGATCGGCAGGTCGAAGCGGCTCGAATCCTTGGGCAGGTCGGCGGGCGCCAGGTTGACGGTAATGCGCCGGGACGGAAACTCGAACTGCGCGTGATTGAGCGCAGCGCGCACACGGTCCTTCGCCTCGCGCACTTCGGCGTCGGGCAGACCCACGATATGGAACGCGGGCAGCCCGGGTCCGAGGTGCACCTCTACCATCACCCCCGGCGCGTCAATCCCTGCGAGCGCGCGACTCGCCACGGTGGCCAGCGCCATCTGCGTTCCCCTTCCAGGGAAGCAACGCGGCGCGGGCGCCCCGGTTTACCGGCCTTCCAGGGTGGCGACGCGTGCCTCGAGCGCCGCGAGCTTGGTTTGAGCGCGTTCGAGGAGCTTTCTTTGCACCTCGAAATCCTCGCGCAGCACCACGTCGTAGCGGTCAAAGAACGCCGCGAGCAGGGCGCGCAGATTCTTCTCCAGGTCCTGTGCCGGGGACCCGCGTGCGGCCTCGCCGATGCGCTCGCCCAGTTCGTCCAGCAATCGCTTGTCGATCATGGGCTGCGAGCCTAGCACGGTGCATGCACCAAATTGATGCGCCCTTGCTTTTCCCCGCACCTGTCCCGGGCGCCACAGTGCCCCGGCGCTACCGCTTTATCGCTAACGCACTGATGCATAGGCGTTAGATGCCTGGCACGGGAGATGCTTTTAGGAAGAGGCGTTTTCTCATCCGACCTCATCTGGAGATCAATATGATGCGCAACACCGTACTTGCAATTGCAGTCGCCGCCGCCGTTGCCGTGCCCAGCCTCGCCAGGGCGCAGGCCACGTCTCCGCACTCGGTGGCCGGGAACATGAGCATCGTCAGCGATTACCGCTTTCGCGGCATTTCGCAGACCTTCGGCCAGCCCGGGATCCAGGGCGGCATCGACTATTCGCACGCCAGCGGCTTCTATCTGGGCAACTGGAACTCCAACGTCAGCAGCCTCTCGTTTCCCGACGGCTCGATCGAGATGGATTTCTACGGCGGCTACAAGTTCGGCGCCGGCCCGGTGACCATGGACGTCGGCCTGCTGCAGTACTACTACCCGAACGTGAAGTTCGGCAGCGAAAAGGCCGACACGCTCGAGGCCTACGTCGGCGTGAGCTGGAAGTTCCTCACCGCCAAGTACTCGATCACCACGGGTGATTACTTCGGCGCGAACGCGACCTCGAACGGCAACTGCACGGGAACGGACTCCAAGGGTTCGGGTTACCTCGACGTTTCGGCGAGCTACGAACTGATGCCCAAGCTGACGCTGGTCGGCCACGTCGGCAACCAGTCGATCAAGGACTGCAAGCCCCTCGAATACACCGACTGGAAGTTGGGCGTCACGTACGACATGAACGGCTGGGCACTGGGCGCCGCCTACATCGACACGGACGCGACCGAGGCTCTGTACACCCTGACCGGCGTGAACGGCAAGGTGAAGGAGATTGGCAAGGGCACGGTGGTGTTCTCCGTCAGCAAGTCATTCTAGAGAAGAAAGGAAACCGCGGCGGGCGCCGAGCGCGCCCGCCGCCACTGGGAGACAAGGAATGAAACTCATCACCGCCATCATCAAGCCGTTCAAGCTCGACGAGGTGCGCGAAGCCCTCTCGGGCATCGGCGTGCAGGGGATCACGGTTACCGAGGTCAAGGGCTTCGGTCGCCAGAAGGGACACACCGAGCTGTACCGCGGCGCGGAGTACGTAGTCGACTTCCTGCCGAAAGTGAAGATCGATGTCGCGGTGAAATCCGACTTGCTCGAGCGCGCCGTCGAGGCGATCGAGAAGTCGGCCAACACCGGCAAGATCGGCGACGGCAAGATCTTCGTGTTCGAACTCGAAAAAGTCATCCGCATCCGCACCGGCGAGACCGATGCGGACGCGCTCTAGGGAGATGGACATGAAGAAGCTTCTCGCAATGATCGCGCTGCTCGGCTCGTTCGCATTCGCGGGCGCGGCGCTGGCGCAGGACAAGCCTGCGGCTGCGCCGGAGCAGGCCGCGACCACCGCAACCACGGCGGCCCCGGCCGCGGCCCCTGCCCCCAAGGTGGACAAGGGCGACACCACCTGGATGATGACGGCCACGGCGCTGGTCATCCTCATGACCATCCCGGGACTGGCGCTGTTCTACGGCGGCATGGTGCGCTCCAAGAACACGCTCTCGGTGCTCATGCAGGTGTTCGTCACCTTCTGTCTGATCTCCGTGATCTGGGTGATCTACGGATATTCGATCGCGTTCACGGGGGGCAACGCCTTCTTCGGGAGCCTGTCGAAGGTGTTCCTGTCGGGGGTCACCGGCGATTCGCTCGGTGCAACGTTTTCCAAGGGCGTGGCAATCCCCGAGCTCACGTTCGTGGCCTTCCAGCTCACGTTCGCGGCCATTACCTGCGGCCTGATCGTCGGCGCCTTTGCCGAGCGCATCAAGTTCTCGGCGGTGCTGATGTTCTCGGTGCTGTGGTTTACGTTCGCCTACGCACCGATGGCGCACATGGTGTGGTACTGGGACGGACCTGACGCGATCACCGACGCCAAGAGCCTGGACGCGGTCACTGCCGCGGCCGGCTGGCTGTGGCAGAAGGGCGCGCTCGACTTCGCCGGCGGCACGGTGGTGCACATCAACGCCGGCGTGGCCGGTCTGGTGGGTGCCTGGGTGATCGGCAAGAGAATCGGCTACGGCAAGGAGGCCATGCCGCCGCACAACGTCCCACTGATCATGATTGGTGCCTGCATGCTGTGGGTGGGTTGGTTCGGCTTCAATGCCGGCTCCAATCTCGAGGCCACTGGGGTTGCCGCGACCGCTTTCCTCAACACCATCGTCGCCACCGCGGCCGCCGTGCTGGCCTGGTTGCTCGCGGAAACCTTCGCCCGCGGCAAGGCCTCCGCCCTGGGCGCGGCTTCGGGCGCAGTCGCCGGATTGGTGGCCATCACACCGGCTTGCGGTTTCGTCGGCATCATGGGCGGCCTGGTGATCGGTTTGGCAGCCGGCGTGGCCGGCTTCTGGGGCGTGAACGGTCTGAAGAAGCTGCTTGGGGCCGACGATTCGCTCGACGTGTTCGGTGTGCACGGCGTGTGCGGCATCGCCGGCGCATTGCTCACCGGCGTGTTCGCTTCGCCCTCGCTCGGCGGCTCGGGCATCTGGGACTACGTCGCCAACAAGGCCTCCCCGGACTACTCGATCTGGAGCCAGGTCATCGTGCAGGGCACCGGTGTACTTACCACCATCGTTGTGTCCGGCGTGGTCTCCCTGATCGCCTTCAAGCTGGTAGACATGACCATTGGCCTGCGCGTCACCGAGGAAGCGGAGCGCGAAGGCCTGGACACCACCTCGCACGGCGAGGCGGCATACCGGATCTAACGGTTCGAAGTCTCCTCCCAGGTCCCAGTGGAGTTCACGGGGCGCGCGAGCGCCCCGTTTTTTTTGGCGCGGGCACGGCGCACCCTATACTGCGCCAGATGCAATGCCGACCTTGGGGATGAACGCAGCCGAACATCTGCTGGGTGAGAACGCACTCGCGCTGCACGGCGCGAGAGCCGCGCTCGTCTGCGGCGAGGACGCGCTCAGTTACCGCGCACTCGCCGAGGAGGTTGCGCGTGCTGCCAACGCACTGCGCGCACTGGGCGTACGGCCGGGGCAACGCGTACTGCTCCTGCTGCGCGACACGCCGGAGTTCGTCGCCGCGTGGCTCGGCGCGGTGCACGCCGGCGCTGTGGCAATCGGCCTCAATAGCAAGCTGGGCGCCGACGACTACCGCCACATCCTTGCCGACAGCGGCGCGCGCCTGCTGATCGCGGAGGACGCGTTGCTCGTCGCACTCGGTTCGTTGACCGCGCAACTGGAGAGCGAGAAACGACTCGCCGCCAGCGCGGCGTGGCGCCGGGCGCTGCGCGCCGCTGCGCCGCGGGCCACCTTTCATCCAGCGCAACCGCAGGATGCCGCGTTTTGGCTCTATTCCTCGGGCACCACCGGCCGTCCCAAGGGCATCGTGCACGCGCACCAGAGCGTGCTGGCTGCCGGACAGGCGCAGCGCGAGGTGCTGGGGCTGGGGCCGGGCGACAAGGTGTTCGTCACCTCCAAGCTGTTCTTCGCCTACGCGCTGGAGAACGGCATGCTGGGACCGCTCGCGATCGGCGCCACGACGATCCTGCATCCGGACTGGGCCGACGTGGAGCAGATCCAGGCCATCGTCGCCCGCCATGCGCCCGCCGCCGTGTTCAGCGTACCGACGTTCTACCGCCGGCTGCTAGCGCTGTCTCCGGATCGCCTGGCGCCTTTTCGCGGGGTACGACATTGCGTCTCCGCTGGCGAGCGCCTGCCGCAGCCGGTGTTCGAAGGCTGGCGCACGGCCACCGGGCAGGAAATCCTCTCCATCTACGGCATGTCGGAAACCTTCTGCGTGATCATGGTGACGCCGCCCGGCAGCGCGGGCGCGCTGAGGACCGGCAAGCCGATCGCGGGCGTGCACGCGCGCCTGCTCGGCGACGACGGGAACGAAGTCGCGAACGGAGAACCGGGCGTGCTGTGGGTGCGCCACCCGGCACTCAGCTCGGGCTACGCCAACCGGCCGGAGGCGACGCGCGAGCAGTTTCGCGACGGCTGGTTCTGCACCAGGGACATCTTCGTGCGCGATGCTCAGGGCTCCTATTCCCATCAGGGCCGCAGCGACGAGTTGCTGAAGGTCGCGGGCCAGTGGGTACAGCCCGGCGAGCTGGAGGAAGCGGTGCAAGGGCTGGATTCGGTCGCCGAAGCGGCGTGCGTAGCGGTCCCGGACGACGACGGTTTCGAGCGCCTGGCGCTGTTCGTCGCCGCGCGCGGCGTCGACGCGCAGACTGCGCTCTCGGCCGCGGCCGCAGCGTGCGAGCAAAAACTGCCGCGCCACAAGCGGCCCAAGTGGATCCTGCCGGTCGCCGAGCTGCCGCGCACCGCCACTGGCAAGGTGCAGCGCTACAAGTTGCGCGAACTGGTGGAGGAACGGCGCGCCGCCAAAGGCTAGAATTCGCGTTTTCCCCGAAAGGCCCGCATGACTTACGTTTTCCCGATCTGGACTGCGCCAGCCCTGCCGATTGCTGGCAGCAGCGATACCTTCCCGGTACGCCGCATTTTCTGCGTCGGCCGCAACTACGCGGAGCACCAGAAGGAGATGGGCGGCAGCGGCCGCGAGCAGCCGTTCTTCTTCATCAAGAGCGCGCATTCCCTGGTGCCCAACGGCGGCGACGTGCACTACCCGCCGAAAACCGGCAATTACCACTACGAGACCGAACTGGTGGTGGCGCTGCACAAAGGCGGCCGCCGCATCGACGCGCGCCACGCCACCGAGCATGTATTTGCCTACGCTGTGGGCCTCGACATGACGCGCCGCGACTTGCAGCAGCTGGGCAAAGACCACGGCCGGCCCTGGGACTTCGGCAAGGATTTTGACGAGGCCGCACCCTGCAGCAGCCTGGTACCGGCGGCCAAGAGCGGCCACCTGACCAAAGGCGCGATCTGGCTGCAGGTGAACGGCAAGGAGCGCCAGAAGGCCGATCTCGCCGACATGATCTGGTCGGTGCCCGAGCAAATCGCCTACCTTTCGGAGTACTACACGCTCGAGCCCGGCGACATCATCTATTCGGGTACCCCCGCGGGCGTCGGTCCGGTGAAGCCGGGCGACGAGATGCACGCGCATATCGACGGCGTAGGCGATCTCAAGGTCAAGGTGGTGCCGGCGTTGTGAAGCTCTACACGTACTACCGCAGTTCGGCGGCGTTCCGCGTGCGCATTGCGCTCAACCTGAAGGGGCTAGCCTATGAATCCACGTACGTACACCTTGCGAAGGGCGAGCACCGCCAGCCGGCGTACGGCGCGCTGAATCCCCAGGGCCTGCTGCCCGCGCTGGA
>JAABQT010000060.1 GCA_011391295.1 Betaproteobacteria bacterium | reverse complement strand
TGCCGCCCAGCCAGATCATGAAGCCGCGCCAGATATTGAGCGAAGGCGGCAGGTGGCCGAGCCCGGACAGCACCGTCGCGCCGCTCGCCGTCAGGCCGGACGTGGCCTCGAAATAGGCGTCGGTGAACGACAACGCAGGCAACTGCATCATCAGCGGCAAGGCCGCAAACGCCGGCAGTACCGTCCACACCAGGGACACCAGCAGGAAGCCGTCGCGCACCTGCAATTCACGGCGCGCCCGCCGCGTCAGCCACCACAGCGCGGCGCCGGAGGCGAGCGTGATGCCGATGGACTGCGCATATGCCGCGTGCGCGCCGTCGCCAAGACCCAGGGAAAAGGCGAGCGGCAGCAGCATGCACCCGGCGAACAGCAACAGCACCATGGAAAGCAGGTGCAGAACGGCGTACGGTCGCACGGTTGCGGCGGGCTAGAGGAAGCGGGCGCCGACCTGGAACAGCTTCTCGACCCGCGGCAGCGTCTTCTTGTCCGTGACGAAGACGATCACGTGATCCTCGGCTTCGATGCGCGTGTCGTGATGTGCCATCAGCACCTGGTCGCCGCGTACTACGGCGCCGATGGTAGCCCCGGCCGGCAGTTCGAGTTCGCCCACCAGCCGGCCGCTGAGCCGGCAGGACTCACGATCGCCGTGCACCACGGCTTCCAGCGCCTCGGCGGCGCCGCGGCGCAGGCTGTGCACCGCAACCACGTCGCCGCGGCGCACGTGCGCCAGCAGCTTGCCGATGGTCGCCTGCGCCGGCGAAATGGCGATGTCGATCTGCCCGCTCTGCAGCAGGTCGACGTAGCTGCGCCGGTTGATGAGCGCCACCACGCGGCGCGCGCCCATTCTCTTGGCAAGCAGGCAGCTCATGATGTTGTTTTCGTCGTCGTTGGTCACCGCGACGAACAGGTCCATCTCGGCGATGTTCTCCTGCTCCAGCAGTTCCTCGTCAGTAGTATCGCCGTTCAGCACCAGCGCCTGGTTCATCTTCTCAGCGAGAAATTCGCAACGGCGCTTGTTGTGCTCGATCAGGCGCACGGAGTAGCCGCGCTCCAGCGCGCGCGCCAGGCGCAGGCCGATGTTGCCGCCGCCCGCGATCATCACGCGCTTCACCGGCTGGTCCATGCGCCGCAGCTCGTGCATCACCTTGCGGATGTCCTGCGCCGCGGCGAGGCAGAACACCTCGTCGCCGGCCTCGATCACCGTGTCGCCGTCGGGCAGGATGGCGCCGTCGCGCCGGAAGATGGCGACGATGCGCGTATCGACGTTGGGAATGTGCGCGCGGATGTCCTTCACCGGCCGGCCGACCATCGGCCCGCCCTGGTAGGCGCGCACCGCCACCAGGCTCACCTTGCCATCGGCGAAGTCCAGTACCTGCAGCGCCTCGGGAAACTCGACCAATTTGACGATGTACTCGGTGAGCACCTGCTCGGGGCAAATCGACAGGTCGACGTCGAAGCCGTCCGGCCCGAGCACCATCTTGTTGTCGAGGAAGGCGTTGGCGCGGATGCGCGCCACGCGCCGCGGCACATTGAACATGCGCGCGGCGAGCTTGCACGCCACGAGGTTGGTTTCGTCGGACTGGGTCACCGCAATGAGCAGGTCGGCGTCTTCGATCCCGGCCTCGGAGAGCACCGAGGGGTGCGAGGCGCTGCCGGTGACGGTTCGCAGGTCGAAGCGGTCCTGCAGGGCCCGCAGCCGCGCGGAGTCGACATCCACCACCGTGATGTCGTTCTGCTCGGAGACCAGGCTTTCGGCGACCGAGCTGCCCACTTGCCCCGCCCCGAGGATCACGATCTTCACGCCGGGGTTGCTCCTTGCGCAAAGCGCGGCATTCTAGTCCCTTTCATGCTTCCTCGCGCCGTCCCACCGGCAGCCCCAGCGCCTTCAGCTTGCGATACAGGTGCGTGCGCTCCAGGCCGCTGCGCTCCGCCACGCGCGACATGCTGCCATTCTCCGCCGCGAGCAGTTTCTCGAAGTACACGCGCTCGAACGCCTCGCGCGCTTCGCGGTAGGGCCGGTCGAGCGCCAAAGCGGGCGCCGGCGCCTGGCCTGCCTGCGCGGTGAGCACACGCTCGACGTCCGCGACGTCTATCTCCTCGTCGAGCGAGGTGATGGCCAGGTTCTTCACCGCGTGCTCCAGTTCGGCGAGGTTTCCCGGCCAGCGGTGCAGGCGCAAGGCGTTGAGCGCGCCAATCGCGAAACGCCGCGGCGCACACGCGCGCGACTCTACGAGCTGCGCCAGCATCTGCGCCGCAAGGTCCGGGATATCCTCGGCGCACTCGCGCAGCGGCGGCAGGCGCAGCGTGAGCTCGCTCAGGCATGCCAGCAACGCGGCGTCGTAGCCGCAGCGCTCAACCAGCGCCTTCGCGTCCAGCGCCGAAAACGACACGATGCGCATCTTGTACTTGTCGGCACGCGCCTGCAGGAATTCGAGGTTCTTCTGTTCGCCGCGCGACAGCCGCGCCAGATCGGGCATGAACAGGATGCCGCCCCCGGCGCGGGTCAGCAGTTCGCTCGAGGCGTCGGCCATCAGTTCGGCGCCGGTGAGGAACGGCGCGCCGGGCGCGGCGAGCTGGCGCGCAAACAATTCGGGCAGCATGCCCTGCTCGCCGCATAGCAGCAGCGGCGCCGAGGTCCGCGCGAGCTGCGCCAGGCGCTTGCGCAGCTCGCTGAGCGATGCCGAGCGCCCCAGCATCGCCATCGACAGCTGGCGTGGGGCGGCGGCAAGCTCGTGGTTGCGCAGCGCCCGCTTTACCGTCGTCAGTAAGCGCTGCAAAGCGATCGGCTTTTCCAGATAATCGAGTGCGCCGATACGCGTCGCCTCGACCGCCGTCTCGATGGTGCCGTGACCGGACATCATGACCACGGGCATCGTCAGCTGCCCGTTGCCGGCCCACTCCTTGAGCAGGCTGATGCCGTCGGTGTCCGGCATCCAGATGTCGAGCAGCACGAGGTCGGGGCGATTCGCGTCGCGCAGGCGGCGCGCCGCCCCCGCACAGTCGGCGAGCGTCACGCCATGGCCCTCGTCGGCCAGAATTTCGGACAGCAGCTCGCGGATGCCGATTTCGTCGTCGACCACCAGGATTTGCGCCATGGCGCTCTCAGGCCGCTTCCGCCAGCGGCAGCAGGACGCTCACCGAAGCGCCACGCTCGGGGCGGTTCTCGATGGCGATGCTGCCGCGGTGCTCGTCGACGATCTTCTTGACGATGGCCAGCCCCAGCCCGGTGCCGCGCGGCTTGGTGGTGACATAGGGCTCAAAGATGCGCGTCATCAGCTCCTCGGGAAAGCCATCGCCGTTGTCGGTCACCGAAAGCCGCACCTTGTTGCCCGCCAGCTCGGTGCACACTTCGATCGCCGGCAGCGAGCGCGGCTCCTTGCGGTTCTCCAGTGCGTCCTGCGCGTTCTGCACCAGGTTGTGGATCACCTGGCGGATCTGCGCGCTGTCGGCCCAAACCGCGGGCAGGCCGGGCGCCAGGCGAGCGGCGATCGGCACGCGCGAGGTCTCGTAGAGCGCCAGCACGTCCGCGACCAGCGTGTTCAGATCGAGCCCCGCGGGCACCGGCGCAGGCAGGCGTGCGTAATCGCCGAAGTCGTCGACCATGGACTTCAGCGCCGCGACCTCGTTGACGATGGTCTGCGTACTGCGCTTCACCACCTCGGCGTCCTCCTGCGCGAGGCGGCCTTCGAGCTTCATTTCCAGGCGCTCCGCAGAAAGCTGGATCGGCGTGAGGGGATTCTTGATCTCATGGGCGAGCCGCCGGGCGACTTCGGCCCAGGCGGTGGCGCGCTGCGCTTGGATCAACTGCGTGATGTCGTCGAACACCAGCACGTAGCCGCCGCCGGTCGCCTCGGGCAGCGCCGCGCCGCGCGCCAGCAGCGTCTTGCCGGTGCCCCTCAGGGTGATCTCCAGTTGCCATGTCTCGGCGCCGTGCTCGAGGAACTGTGCGCGCACCGCCGCAGCAAATGCTTCCAGCGCCGCGCCCCATGCCGCAAGCGGCCGGCCGGCCTGGGCCTGCAACTCGCTGCCGAGGATCTCGGCGGCACCGCGATTGGAAATCGACAGCCGCAGCTCTCGGTCAAACACCAGCACGCCCGCCGACAGGTTGGCGAGAATGTTCTCCAGAGAGGCGTTCGCCGTCTCCAGGGCGACGCGGTTGGTCTCCACCACCATGCGGGCTTCGTCGAGCTGGCGCGTCATCGAATTGAACGATTCGGTGAGCACGCCGAGCTCGTCGCGGTTGATCACCGGCGGGCGTTTCGAGAAGTCGCCGCGCGCCACTGCCTGCGTCGCCTGGGCCAGGTTGGCCAGCGGCGCCGACAGGCGTGCGGACAGGATCGCCGCGAGAGAAATGGCGACGAACAACGCCATCAGCAGCGCCAGGGTCAGGGTGACGATGTAGATCTGCCTCAGGCCCTGGCGCGACAGCGCGAGCTCGCGATAGTCCCGGTAGGCAGCTTCGACCGCCTCGGCGCTGCGCGCCAGGCTGAGGGGAACCGTCTGGCGCAGTTGCAGGAAGCGCACTTCATCGGCAATCGCCAGCCCGGTCACGGGCAGGACTACGCGCAATGCCAAAGGCGTGCCGTCAGTTGCATCGATCGAGCTGTAGCCGCGCGCTGAGCGCGCCTGGCGCAGCATCTGCGCGGTCGGCATCTCCGGCACGAACCGGGACACGTCCTCCGTGGCGCTCGCCAGCAGGGTGCCGTTCGATAAGACCAGCACCGCCTCCTGGACCCCGGCCTGCTCGCGCAGGCGGTTGAGCAGGGACGCCTGCTGCCCGCCGGGGCGCTCGGCGAGTTCGAGCGCCATGGTGCGGCCCTTCAACTGCAGATCGGCCAGCATGCGATCGATCGCCGACTGGCCGAGGCTGATGCCGCCCTCGAGCGCCGCATCCACCTTGACGTCGAACCAGGATTCGATGCTCTTGGTGAGGAACTGGACCGACACCGTGTACACCAGTACGCCAGGCACCACCGCCATCATGGCAAACAGCACCAGGAAGCGCAGCGTAAGGCGCGAGCCGAAGGCGCGGCCGCGATAGCGCCGCATCACCGCGACCAACTGGTAGCCGACCAGCGCCGCGAGTGCAGCAGCGAGCGCGGCGTTCAGGCCGAGCAACAGCGGATAGTGGCGCGCTAGCAAAGTGGAATCGGCAGCACTGGCCGTCGCCAGCAGGAACAGCAGCACGCCTGCGAGCGCCGCACCGACGATCAGCAGGACTCTCATCGCGCGGTTGCCTCTTTCTCCTCTCGCGTCTCCGCGGGCGGGGGCGCGGGCGCCGGCGCGAGCACCGGCGGAATGAAGATGAAACGCTTCCATTGCGACTCCAGGCGCAGTTCGCGGTTGGTGAACTCGCTGATCTGCAGCGGCCTGGGCAGCTGCGAAGTGTCCAGCAGCATGCGCACCGCCGCTCCGTAAGACGAACCGCGCAGCGTCACGGAACGCTCGAGCACCTGCCAGTTGCGCAGCCGGCGCATGACGTCGAGCGCCTCTTCGAGCGTGGCGAAGTTCTGGTGCAGCGGGCCGGTGGTCAACCGGTACTGCCGCGACAGCGCGTGATAGGAAAGGCGCAAATGCGTGACCCGCGTCACGGTATTCTCGTTCCACCAGTACCAGCGCGGGCGCG
Organism: Betaproteobacteria bacterium; assembly: GCA_011391295.1. Taxonomy (GTDB): domain Bacteria; phylum Pseudomonadota; class Gammaproteobacteria; order Burkholderiales; family SG8-39; genus JAABQT01. The sequence goes on along the minus strand of JAABQT010000060.1, from coordinate 2,776 downwards.
TCAGCTTGAACTCGATCAGGAAGTACAGCGGCACGCCGTTGGCGACCGTCTCGCTCAGCCTGGAATTGAATTCGAAGCCGAAATCGGCGCTGAGCAGCAAACCGTCCTCTGTCGCGGCGAGGCGTGCGTCAATGACATCGATCTCGTCCGCGCGCGCACACAGCGCGACCGCGCAGACCACGGCGACTAGGATTCTTGCGCAGGTGGCGCTGACTCGCATCGCGCGCCGCGTCAGGGCGCCTTTGCTAACAGGCCGAAGAAAAAGCCGTCGTGCTGCGCGCAAGGCAGCAGCTGCGCCGGCGCGCCGCCGGGCAACTCGCAGCGCCGGGACTGCGGCGTGCGCTCACAGAAGGCATCCAGCACTGCGTCATTCTCGTCCGGGAATACCGAGCAGGTGACATACAGCAATTTACCACCCGGCGCGAGCACCCGCCAAAGCGCATCGAGGATCCCCGCTTGCCGGCGCGCAAATCCGGATGCGTCCTCGGCGCGTCGCAACCACTTGATATCCGGGTGGCGGCGCGCCACGCCCGAACCCGTACAGGGCACATCAGCGAGCACGCGGTCAAACGCATGGCCGTCCCACCAGGATTGCGGCGCTGTGCAGTCCGCGGCCTGCACACTCGCCGCGAGTCCCAGCCGGGCAAGTCCCGGCTCGATGCGAGCGGCGCGCGCCGCGTCCGCATCCAGTGCCGTAAGTCGCACGTCGGCACGCTCGAGAATGTGCGCGCTCTTGCCGCCGGGGGCCGCGCAGGCGTCGAGTACGCGCTGGCCCGGCTGCAAGTCGAGCAGCCCGGCGCAGCGCTGTGCGCCGGCGTCCTGCACCGAGACCAGGCCGTCCGTGAAACCCGGCAGCCGGTCCACGGGTACCGGGGTGTCGAGCAGGATCGCGCAGCCGTCTACGCTGCGCGCCGCCAGCCCGGCTGCCGCAAGTTTCTGCAGATACGCCTCGGGCTGCGAACGGCGCAGGTTGACGCGCAGGCACATGGGCGGATGCGCGTTGCCGGCTTCGAGGACTTCGCCCCATTGCGCCGGATAGGCGCGCTGCAGCAGTTCGATCCACCAGCGTGGATGCTGGTAGCGCGCCTGCGGGTCCGCCGCGACAGCGCGCTCGATTTCATCGCGTGAGCGCAGGTAGCTCCGCAGCAGGCCGTTGACGTAACCACGCGCCGGCCACTGTTCCAGGAGCGCGCAAGCACGCACCGCCTGGTCAACCACCGTGTAGCCCGCGTAGCGGCCGCTGTCCAGCGCGTACAGGGCGCACCATAGCAGCGCCTGCAGCCGCGGCTCGGGCGCGCCTTTGCGCGACAGTGCTTGCACGATCGCCTGCACACGACCGTAGCGGCGCAGGGTGCCGTAGCACAAGTCGAGAAGTGCGCCGCGCTCGGCGCGACGCTCAAAGGAGTCGTCGAAACGTCGGCCGGCGGCAACGCGCGCCACGGCCTGTGCCGCCTCGGCAAGCGCCGGCGCAAGATCCGCCTGGCGCTTCATTGCAGGGGCTCGCCTGCCTCGATCGGGCAACCACGCAGGAAATCACCCGCTGCGAGCCGTCTTCCCCCGGCGCGCTGCAACTCGAGGATGCGCAGGGCGTCGCCGCCGCATGCGACGAGCAGCCCTGCGGGCCCCGACTCGAGCACGCTTCCGGGCACACCGCTTGCCGTCTCCGTGCGCGCGCGCCAGATCTTGAGCGCCTGGCCGCGCCAGCGCGCTGCGGCACCTGGCGCAGGGCGCAGGGCCCGCACCAGGCGCTCCAGGTCGGCCGCGGGCGCCCGCCAGTCGATGCTTGATTCGAGTTTGTCGATCTTGCGGGCATAAGTGACGCCCGACTCGGACTGCGGAACCGCGTGCGCCCGCCCCGGCACCGTATCGGCCAGCGCGGTCACGATCACGCGCGCGCCCAAAGCGGCCAGCTTGTCGTGCAGCGTTTGCGCATCGTCGTCCGTCGCAATCGCGACACGCGCCTGCGCCAGCACGGGGCCAGTATCGAGCCCGGCTTCCATGCGCATAATGGTGACGCCGGTTTCGCGGTCGCCGGCGAGCAGCGCGCGCTGAATGGGCGCCGCGCCGCGCCATCTGGGCAGGAGCGAGGCGTGAATATTCAATGCGCCGAGCGGCGCGGCGTCGAGCACCGCCTGCGGCAGCATGAGGCCGTAGGCCGCGACTACCAGGGCATCCGGACGGGCGGCGGCGATACGTGCCTGTGCAGCAGCATCGCGCAGCGTCTCGGGCTGGAACAGTTCGAGCCCGCGCGAGTGTGCCAGCTGCTTGACCGCGCTGGCCGAAGGCCGCATGCCGCGGCCGGCCGGGCGGTCGGGCTGGGTCAGTACCAATGGCACCTCGTGTCCCGCATCGAGCAGCGCAGCCAGCGCGCGCTCGGCGAATTCCGGGGTGCCCGCAAAGACTAGGCGCAGGAAAGCTTAGGCAGACTTGCGCAGCTGCTTGGCGAGCTTGGCGCGCACGCGCTGCTGCTTGAGTTGCGAGAGATGCTCGACGAAAACCTTGCCCTTGAGGTGATCCATCTCGTGCTGGATACACACTGCGAGCAGGCCCTGTGCTTGAAGCGTGAACTGCTTGCCGCCCTGGTCGTAGGCCCGGACTTTCACGCGCTCCGCGCGCTCGACGATGTCGTACACGCCCGGGACCGACAGGCAGCCTTCTTCAATATCCGAGACCCCCGAGGCGTCGACGATCTCCGGATTCACCAGCACCAGGAGCGCATCGTGGCGCTCTGAAGCATCGAGCACGATGACCTGCTTGTGCACGTCCACCTGGGTCG
>JAABQT010000059.1 GCA_011391295.1 Betaproteobacteria bacterium | reverse complement strand
GGTTCATCGACCGCTTCGGCCCGCAGGGCGTGGTTCGCGTCGGCGTGCTCACCCTCGGCAGCGGATTCATGCTGCTCAGCCAGATCGAATCGCTGGCGGCTTTCTACGGCGCGTTCATCGTCGTCGCGCTCGGTTCGAGCCTGTGCGGCTTCTTCCCGCTCAATGTCTCGCTCATCTACTGGTTCGAGAAAAGTCGCTCGCGTGCCCTCTCGACCATGGGCTTCGGGCTCGCGCTCGGCGGCATCGCCGTGCCGCTGGTGGCCTGGTTCATGGCCGCCTACGGCTGGCGCGCAACGGCGTTCGGCTCGGGCGTGCTGTTCATTGTCCTGGGCTATCCGCTCGCGCGCGTCATGCGCGGCCGGCCGGCGCTGTACGGCGAAGTGGTGGACGGCCAGACCGCGCCCGCGCCCTCGAGCGTCTCGCCGGCGATCGCGCCGCGCACCGGCACGCGCGATTTCACCGCGCGCGAGGCGCTGCGCACGCCGGCATTCTGGCTGCTGTCGCTGGGGCACGGCTTCGCCCTGTTCGTGGTCACGGCGGTGAACGTGCATGCCATCAGCCATCTGAAGGAGGGGCTGGGTTACCCGGTGGCGACCGCGGCGCTCTACATCATGCTGATGACGCTGGCACAGATCGGCGGCATCGCCCTCGGCGCGAGCGTCGGCGACCGCTTCGACAAGCGCCTGATCTGCGCCGGCTGCATGCTGATGCACATGGCCGGGCTGCTGTTCCTGACCTACGCCACCAACGTGGCGATGGTGGTCGCCTTCGCGCTGGTGCACGGCGCCGCCTGGGGCCTGCGCGGGCCGTTCATGCAGGCGATCCGCGCGGATTATTTCGGCGTCAGCGCCATCGGCATGATCCTCGGGCTGTCGTTCATGATCATCGTCGTGGGACAGATCGGCGGGCCGATGATCGCCGGGACGCTTGCCGACCTGACGGGGAACTACCGCGCCGGTTTCACCCTGCTCGCGCTGCTCGCGGGCATCGGGTCGCTATTTTTTTTGCTGGCGAAAAAGCCCGCGCGGCCGGCGGCCTGATCAGGGATGTGAGAACTTGCCCGCCTGGTAGTCGGCGACCGCCTGCTCGATTTCCTCGCGGGTGTTCATGACGAAGGGCCCGTACTGCACGACCGGCTCGCCGATCGGCTTCCCGGCGAGCAGCAGCACGCGCGCGCCCTTGCCGCCCGCGACGATGCGCACGGCGTCACCGTCGGAGAGCAGTCCCGCGGCGCGGTGCGCCAGCGCCTTCTTCTCTTCGCCGACGAACGCCTCGCCCTCGTAGGCGTACAAAAAGGCGTTGTGACCCGCAGGGATGCCCGCCTCGAACACCGCGCCCGGCTCGAGGTGCACGTCCCAGTAGTGCGGATCGGTCGAGCCGCCGTGCACCGCGCCGGCCTGGCCGTCGAATGTGCCGGCGATGATCTTTACCACGCCCTGATCGACTTTCTGCACCGGAATCGTCCCGGCCGGGATGTCGCGATAGGCCGCCGGCTTCATCTTTTCCTTCGCCGGCAGGTTGAGCCACAACTGGAAGCCGCGCATGCGGCCTTCGGTCTGCTGCGGCATCTCGGAATGGATGACGCCACGCGCGGCGGTCATCCACTGCACGTCGCCGGGCCCGAGGTCCCCGGTGTTGCCGCCGTTGTCCTGGTGCTGCATGTGCCCGTCGAGCATGTAGGTCACGGTCTCGAAGCCGCGGTGCGGATGCGAGGGGAAGCCGGCGAGGTAGTCGTTCGGGTCGTCCGAATAGAACTCGTCGAGCATCAGGAACGGGTCGTGGCGCGCGAGCTGGCTCGCGCCGAGCGAGCGGCGCAGCTTCACGCCGGCGCCGTCCGAGGCCGGGATCGAGGGGATGACTTTCTGCAGGCTGCGGGTGGTCATGGCTTGTTCTCCCGGATCAGGCTGCGATTCTTTCCGGCTGCGCGAACTTGCGCAAGCTGCGCTGCGCCGCGGCGAGCGATTCTGTTTTCGACGCCTCGCTGATCGCCAGGCCCTCGGCGTAGACAAACTGCACGTCCGCGATGCCGAGGAACGCGAAGAAATCGCGCACGTACGCGGTCTGCGTGTCGCGCGGCGTGCCCTGATAAACGCCGCCGCGGGCGGCAAACACGTAGGCCTTCTTGCCGGTCAGCAGCCCCACGGCGCCCTTCTCGGTGTACTTGAAGGTGACGCCCGCGCGCGCGACGTGATCGAAATAGGCCTTGAGTTGCGAAGGAACGCCGAAGTTGTACATCGGCAGGCCGAGCACGAGGGTGTCCGCCACGCGCAGTTCCGCGATCAGGGCGTCGGACGCGTTCACGACCGCCTGCTGCGCCGGGGTGCGTGCCTCGGGCTTGGCGAGGAATGCGCCGAAGCGCTCGGCGTCGAGGTGCGGCAGCGGCTGCGTGCCCAGGTCGCGGGCGATGACCCGCGCGGCCGGGAACTGCGCGACGAACTGCGCCGCCAGCCGGCTCGATTGGCCGCCGTCACCGAAGATGCTGGCGTTGAGGTGCAGGATGGTCTTCATGGTTCGCTCCTTGGTTATTGGTCAGGTGGAGCCATTCTTATATTGATGTATTAGATTAAAAAGCGGAAAATATTCGCCTTATCGATCTATTTTTTGGATATTTATGTCGGACCTGCGGATCTCCCTGGATCAATGGAACGTCCTTGTTTCTGTCGTTGAATCAGGAAGTTATGCGAAAGCTGCCGAGCGCATCCACAAGAGTCAGTCCACACTCACCTACGCCATCAAGAAACTCGAGTCTCTGCTGGAGGTGAAAGTGTTCGAGCTGCGCGGGCGCAAGGCCGTGCTCACCTCCACCGGGGCGCTGCTCTACCGGCGCGGAAAAGTCCTCCTGGAGGAGGCCGGGAGGCTGGAACAAGCGGCGGGGGACCTGGCCAAGGGCTGGGAACCCGAGATCCGTATCGCGGTGGACGTCATTTTCCCGACCTGGCTGCTGCTGAAATGCTTCGCCGGGTTCGCCGCGGAGCGCCCCGAGACGCATCTCGAGCTCTACGAGACCGTGCTCGGCGGCACCGAGGAGGCGCTCGCGCGGCGCAGCGTGGCGTTCGCCATCGGCAGCAGCGTGCCGCCGGGTTTCGTGGGCGACATCCTGATGCCGGTGCGGGCCGTGTGCATGGCGGCGCCTTCGCATCCCCTGCACCGGCTCGGGCGCGAACTGACCCTGGATGACCTGCGCAAGCACCGGCACGTGGTGATCCGCGATTCGGGCGCGCAGCGCGTGCGCTCGGCGGGGTGGCTCAATGAACTGCGCTGGACCGTGTCGAACAAGGCGACCTCGATCCATGCGGTCTGCCTCGGGCTGGGCTACGCGTGGTATCCGCAGGACAGCGTGCGCGTGGAACTGGAGCGCGGGGCGCTCAAGCCACTGCCCCTGCGCGAGGGCGCGGAGAAGGCGGGAACGCTCTATCTCGTCTTCGCCGACCGCGAGGCGGCCGGGCCGGGGACGCTGAGGCTGGCACAGATCATTCGCGAAGGGGTGCAGCGGGAGTGCAAGGCGCAAAATCGCTGAGCCTCAAGCGCCGCCCACCGAGATCGGCTTCGCGACCATCAGGAAGTAGATGGTAATCACTGCTATGAAGGCCCCGACACCAAGCACGAACCAGGTACGGAAACGTCTGTGGAATCGCGCGCTCAGCGCCGCGATGGAGGTCACGCCATTCGCTTCCCGCATCTGCTGAATCTGGATCCACACCACCGGGAGCCAGCACGCGCCGGTGAAACCGAACAGCAACCACACCGCGATCGACCAGGGGCTCAGCAGCGGCAAGCCGAGCAGGGTCATCAACACCACGCCGCTTACCGCCTGAAATAAGACGGCCGGCGCGGTCAGCCACGCGTCCGCGACCACGGTAAGGGCCAGCGTCCCGCGCAGCGCACCGAGGTCACCGGCACGTACGGCCGCGCGGTAACCGAACCAGCAAAAGAACGCGATGCCGATCCCCGTACCGAACAGCACCGCGGCGCTCAGGATGTGCGCCGTTTTCCAGAACGCCAGCGCGTCGATCATGCCGCGCGCTCTTCGAGCTTTGATTGCATATTCCAGCGCGAAAATTCTGGTTCAAAGTCGGACAATGTGAGGAATCCCATACAGGGATGCGCGCCGCGCACCGCAATCGCGCCACGCGCAAGTTCCCTCGCAAGGAGAATCGCCGGCATGCATGGAATCTCGGGCCCATGATTTGCGTCCGCGACCAGGCTCCAATCGATCCGCGCCCTGCTTCCGTCGGCTTTCTCCCCTGTGACGCTCACCAGCATGCCTCCTCGCTCGCTGCCGAAAGCATCAAGCCATGAGGCCAGCATGTCCAGTGGCCCCGCCCAACGCTCAATCGGCAAAGGCACGCCGGCGCGGCGCAGCCCGGCTGCGGACCAGAGCGCGAAGTGCTGCACGCCGAGTTCCAGCGCCGCGCGGAACTGAACAGTTTGTACCCCTGGGTAGCGGGCAGGCAGCAGCTCCAGGTCCGGAACGTCGCAGGCGGCCGCCCAGCGTGTCCCGAGTCCGTCGATGTGGACGCGGCGGAGTTCCTGCCAGCCCGAGGCGTCGGTCCAACCGCCTTTCTCCATCCAATTGAAGGTCCTGCCGGCGTAGCTGAATACACCGGTAAGCGTCGCGGCACCGCGCGGCGCGCGCTGGCCAGGCGCGATAACGATTTGAATCTCCTCCATCTGGCGGAACCGTCCTTGCAAGCTGTCGATCACCGCCGACGACAGGGCAGGTAATGTGCTCGCGCCGGAAACCGCGATCCTGCCCACCGCTACTGCCGCGGCGTCGTTGTGCCGCCCGAATTCCGCCACGAATTCACGACCGTCGGAGAGATCGAGGTAGTGCGCGCCCGCGGACAAGGCGGCGGACACGACATGGTAGCCCTGCCCCTGGAACGGGCCGGCGCAGTGGATCACCAAATCGGGCGAGAGCCGGCGCAATCCATCGGCGAATCCGTCGCCATCGATATCCAGCCGAGCGCCTGCGCTGCGGCTGCTTGCAAGGATTTCGATGCCTGGATTCCCTTCAAGTGCACGACAAATACGTGCACCGAAATTTCCGAATCCACCGATGACCACCACCCGCATAGTGCGAGCAAGTGTCTCATTTTCGTTTCTCGCTTGCGTGGGCCACCACTACCGCTTGTCCTCTGCGTGGAATCCGATAGGTCGCCTGGGCTGATCCGGCGGAGGCTGCAACAAAGGCAGTAACTTGCGATATACGTCGCGCAAGGCGGCGTCATGCTGGAGCAGTGTACTGTCGATTTCCGCAAGGCGCTTCAAGATTGCCGCGTTGGCGACCGCTTCCTCCCGAAGCCGCACGAACGCCCGGACGACGTACACGCTCATTTGCTCGGCGTGCGCACTGCGCAATATGTTGGCCGCCATAAGCGCGCCATGTTCCGTGAACGCCCATGGCCGGTAGACCGCACCCCTGTGGCGACTCGAACTGGTCGCAAATTGCGACCAGTTCGAGTTTTCCGGCACTGCATCAGTGGGTTGCGCACTTGGGCGTGCGAAGCGCATTCGCAGGCTGCTGAACTCCGCGGCGGTCAGTTGGAATGCAAAGTCGTCCGGGAAACGACGCAGATTCCTTTTGAACGCCTCGTTAAAGCGCTTGGTGCTAGTGCCGTACACGCGCGCTAAATCCGCATCCAGGACGACCCGCCGGCCGCGGATCGCGAGGATCACAGCCTTGGCGCCGCGGTCATCTCTAATCGCCCTGCTCCCGCCCATGCCGAACTAACGCGGCGGCCGCATTTCGGATGACGCGGACTACACTGCGCCGATGTCCGACGCCCCGCGCAAAATCATCCACCTCGACATGGACGCGTTCTACGCCTCGGTCGAGCAGCGCGACGACCCCGCCCTGCGCGGCAAGCCGGTCGCGGTGGGCGGCTCGCCGCAGGGGCGCGGGGTGGTCGCCGCCTGCAGTTACGAGGCGCGAAAGTTCGGCATCCATTCCGCGATGCCGATGGCGCGCGCGCTGCGCGCCTGCCCGGAGCTGCTCATCGTGCGGCCCGATTTTTCCAAGTACCGCGAGGTCTCGCAGAAGGTGATGACCATCCTGCGCTGCGCCACGCCCCTGGTCGAGCCGCTGTCGCTGGACGAGGCCTACCTCGATGTCACCGAGAACCTGCTGCAGCAGCCGCTGGCGATGGAAGTCGCGAAGCACCTCAAAGCGCGCATCCGCGAGGAGACTTCGCTCACCGCCTCCGCCGGCGTGGCGCCGAACAAGTTCCTCGCCAAGATCGCCTCGGGCTGGAACAAGCCCGACGGGCTGACGGTGATCGCGCCCGAGCGTGTGGAAGCCTTCCTGCACAAGCTTCCGGTGGAGGCGTTGTGGGGCGTCGGGCCGGTGACGGCGAAAAAGCTGCGCGCCATCGGCATCGAGAAGCTGGTCGACGTGCGCGCGGCGGACGAACAGCGGCTGCGCCGCACCGTCGGCAGCCTTGCCGACTGGCTCAGGCGCCTCTCGCACGGCGACGATCCGCGCCGCGTGACGCCGGACCGGCCGTGGAAGTCCATCTCGGCCGAGGACACCTATCCCGAAGACCTGACGAGCGCGCGCGAGATGCACGCCGAGATCGAGCGGCTGGCTCGGCGCGTGGCGGCATCGGTGGCGAAGAAGGGCCTGTACGCGCGCACCGTGACCCTCAAGGTGCGCTACGCGAACTTCACCACCGTGACGCGCAGCCACACCGAGGAGCCCGCGACGCGGGACGCGAAGATAATTGCGCGGCGCGCGCTGGCGCTGCTCGAGCGCACCGACGCCGCGGCGCGACCGGTGCGATTGCTGGGTGTCGGCGTGCATGGGTTGTCCAATGCGGAACAAATTCACGCTGCAAGCGATTTGCTGGAGCCATTGAACTTGCCAAGCCCCTGATGCGGGGACTACCCTCTTCGTCTCCGTGGGAGCACTGAGCGCATGGCTCGCATCGCGGTATTCAACCAGAAGGGCGGCGTCGGCAAGACCACGACGACGCTGAACCTCGCCGCGCTGCTGGCCAAGCGCGGCGCGGATCCGCTGGTGATCGACCTCGACCCGCAGGCCCACCTCACCGGCATCTGCAACGCTGCGGTCGAGGCTTCGGAACGCAGCCTCTACGGGTTCTATAGCCGCGGCGCGACGCTCGCCGGGCTGATCAAGTTTTCCCCCAGTGGCTGGAAGATCATCCCTTCGCACCTGGATCTTTCCAGGGTGGACGCACAGCTCGGCAAGGGGCCGCAGGCGCTCAACCGCCTCGCCGCCGGCATCGCCAAGGAAAACCTCAACACCGACCGCCCGATCCTGATGGACGCCTGCCCGATGCTGGGCGTGCTGTCGCTGAACGGGGTGTTCGCCGCCGACCGGGTGCTGGTGCCGATCTCGGCCGACTACCTGGCGATCAAGGGCGCGGCGCAAATGGAGCGCACGCTGCGCGCGCTCGAGCACGTACTGAAAAAGCGCGTCGAGCGCCGCTACGTGCTCACGCGCTTCGATTCGCGGCGCAAGATGTCCTGGGACGTGGAGAACAAGTTGCGCGAGCGCTTCGGCGCCGAGCTGTGCGAGACGCGCATCGGCGAAACGGTGAGCATCGCCGAGAGCCCGGCGCACCGGCGCGACGTGTTCGCGCATGCGCCCGAGAGCCGCGGCGCGGCCGACTACACCGCGCTGCTCGAGGAACTCACCGCCAGCGGCTTCATGCGCTAGGCGCGTGCGCGCCTAGCTCTTGTCTTCCTGCTTGCTGATCATCGACAGCACGCTCTCGAAATCCACGCCGTCCCCCGCCGCCGGACCCGCCGCCTCGCGGCACTCGAGGATCTCGCAGTTGCGGTAGACCTGCTCGAGCTTCTTCTCGGCCTCGGCGCGGTCGCGCCCGTGCACGTTGAGGTTTTCCACCAGCATGCCGGTGCGGGCGCGGATCCTGAAGGTGAACTTGATCATTGCGCCCGAGCGGGATGCGGCTACAGCAACTGCCAGAGAATGAGCGCGGTGCCGATCACCGACACCAGCCAGCTCAGGGTGCGCAGCCACTTGATGCCGCCGATGTAACACACGGCATAGGAGATGCGCGCCCAGAAAAAGATCTGCGCGCCGAGCAGCGTCATGGCGTTGGTCCTGTCAACCGCCACCACCGCGAGCACCACCGCGGCGAACAACACCAGGTTCTCGGCCATGTTGCGGCTTGCCCGGCCCGCGCGCCCGCCCCAGCCCAGGATCTCGGGGAAGTTTTCGCGATTGCCGATCAGGGTCATCAGGCCCACCTGATTGAGGGCGCCCTGCACGGCGATCAGCATGTGGACGATGGCGAGGATCACCGACCATGCGAGTAACGTCAGTTCTGGTTTCATGCGTCCTTGCCTCCTTGATCCTGCGGTCGGGCTGCAAATTGCTGCTGGGGCTACAGTAGCACTAGCCGCGCCGGATTGGCGGTTTCAGCAAGCCCGCCCGCCGCCTGCGAGACAGCCGTTGAGCGCTTTCAACAGATTCTG
>JAABQT010000058.1 GCA_011391295.1 Betaproteobacteria bacterium | reverse complement strand
GGTTTGCCCTCCTCGGTGCAGACCGTACTGTGCGGCAATCGCCCCGGTCAAGCACTATCCGGCGGCACGATCCGGAGGGTAGAATTTGCGCATCCCCCACTGGAGATTGCGCGAAATGAGCGACGTGGCTCCGTATTCCGTGCGCGACGGCATCGCCGTCATCACCCTGAACAACCCCCCGGTGAACGGCCTGGGCAACGCGTTGCGCGCGGGCATCGCCGAAGGCCTGAAGCAAGCCGCAGCCGACCCCGCCGTCAAGGCAGTGGTGATGATCGGCTCGTCCAAGGCATTTTCGGGCGGCGCCGACATCCGCGAGTTCAACAAGCCGATGACCCCGCCGAACCTGCCGGAAGTCAACGATATGCAGGATGCGATGCAAAAGCCGCTGGTGGCGGCGATCGGCGGGTTCGCGCTCGGCGGCGGCCTGGAGCTCGCGCTCGGCTGCCACTACCGCATCGCGCTGCCCAAGAGCCTGCTCGGGCTGCCCGAAGTGAAGCTCGGCATCCTGCCCGGCTCGGGCGGGACCCAGCGCCTGCCGCGTGTCATCCCGGTGCACGAGGCAGCCCGCATGATGATCCTGGGCGACCCGATTGCAGCGGAAAAAGCAAAAGAGCTCGGGCTGATCGACGAGATCGTCACCGGCGATTTGCTCGAGGCGGGCATCACCTACGCGCGAAAACTCGTCGCCGAGGGCAAGGGGCCGCGCCGCCTGCGCGACCAGCCGCCGCGCGTGGACGGCGACCAGAAGGCGCTGCTCGACGCGGTGCCGGAACAGGCCGCGCGCTCCGCGGGCGGCAATCCCGCGCCCGCCGAGATCGCCAAGTGCATCCAGGCCGCGGTCACCCTGCCGTTCGACGAGGGCCGCAAGGTGGAACGCGAGCGCTTCGAGTACCTGGTGAACACCGTCGAGTCCAAGGCGCTGCGCCACATGTTCTTCGCCGAGCGCCAGACCTCGAAGATCCCCGACGTGCCCGAGACCACGCCGACGCGCGAGATCAGGAAAGCGGCGATCGTCGGCTCGGGCACCATGGGCGGCGGCATCGCCATGTGTTTCGCCAACGTCGGCATCCCGGTGGTGATCGCCGACGTCTCGCAGGAGGCGCTCGACAAGGGGCTCAAGCGCATCAAGGACAACTACGCCGTCAGCGTGCAGCGCGGGCGCCTCAAGCAGGAGGACATGGACAAGCGCGTGGCGCTGATCCAGGGCACCACCGACCTCGGCACCGCGCGCGACGCCGACATCGTCATCGAGGCGGTGTTCGAGCGCATGGAAGTCAAGCAGGAGATCTTCAAGAAACTCGACGCGGTGATGAAGCCCGGCGCGATCCTCGCCACCAACACTTCGACGCTCGACGTCAACAAGATCGCCGCGGTCACCAAGCGCCCGCAGGACGTGATCGGCACGCACTTCTTCTCGCCGGCCAACGTGATGCGCCTGCTGGAAGTGGTGCGCGCGGCGAAGACCGGCAAGGACGTGCTCGCCACCACCATGAAGCTCGGCAAGAAGCTGAAGAAGGTGCCGATCGTCTCGGGCGTGTGCGACGGCTTCATCGGCAACCGCATGCTCGAGCGCTACACGCAGCAGGCTGGATTCCTGCTGGACGAGGGCGCGAGCCCGCAGCAAGTGGACGCCGCGCTGCAGAACTGGGGCCTGGCGATGGGCCCGTTCACCATGTCCGACATGGCGGGCAACGACGTCGGCTGGGACGTGCGCAAGCGCCGCTATTACGAGAAGCCGGACATGGCGTACTCGAAGTTCGCCGACAAGGTGTGCGAGCTCGGGCGCTTCGGGCAGAAGACGGGCAAGGGCTTCTACAAGTACGAGGCCGGCAACCGCAAGCCGCAACCCGACCCCGAAATCGACGCGCTGCTGGAGAAGTACCGCAAGGAGAACGGCCTGCAGCCGCGCCAGATTTCAGACCAGGAGATCGTCGAACGCTGCATCTACGCGCTCGCCAACGAAGGCGCACGCATCCTCGAGGAGGGCATCGCCCTGCGCGCCTCCGACGTGGACATGGTGTACCTCGCCGGTTACGGTTTCCCCCCGCACCGCGGCGGGCCGATGTTCTATGCCGACACCGTGGGCCTGGACAAGGTGGTGGCGGCGATCGCCAAATTCCAGCAGGGCTACCTGGGCGCGCAGTGGACGCCCGCGCCGCTGCTGGTCAAGCTTGCCAAGGAAGGCAAGAAATTCAACGGCTAGGAGAACCTGCCATGACCGAAGCAGTGATCGTATCGACGGCGCGCACGCCGCTGTGCAAGAGCTGGCGCGGCGCGCTCAACATGACCCACGGCGCGAAGATGGGCGGGCACGTGGTGCACGCGGCACTGGAGCGGGCGAAGCTCGAACCGCGGGAAGTCGAGGACGTGATCATGGGCTGCGCCACGCCCGAAGGCGCCACCGGCGGCAACATCGCCCGCCAGATCGCGCTTCGCGCCGGCCTGCCGGTCTCGGTGTCCGGCATGACCGTGAACCGCTTCTGCTCGTCGGGACTGCAAACCATCGCGCTCGCCGCGCAGCGCGTGCTCGCGGGCGAGGGCGACATCTACATCGCCGGCGGCGTGGAGTCGATCTCGCTGGTGCAGAACGAGGCGAACAAGCACCACGGCCAGGACGAGTGGCTGCACCGCCACAAGCCCGAGGTCTACTGGCCGATGCTGCAGACGGCGGAATACGTGGCGAAGAAGTACGGCATCTCGCGCGAGAAACAGGACCGTTACGGCGCGCAGAGCCAGCAGCGCGCGGCCAAGGCGCGCGCGGAGGGCAAGTTCAGGGACGAGATCGTGCCCATCACCACCAAGATGAAGGTGATCGACAAGACCACCAGCGTCGAGACCATGAAGGAGGTCACGGCGGAGCACGACGAGGGCATCCGCCCCGACACCACCTATGAAGGCATCTCGCAGATCAAGCCGGCGATCGAAGGCGGCGTGATCGCCGCCGGCAACGCCAGCCAGTTCTCCGACGGCGCCTCGGCCGCGGTGGTGATGAGCGCCAAGGAAGCGGCGAAACGCGGCTTGCAGCCGCTGGGCATCTTCCGCGGTTTCGCGGTGGCCGGCTGCGAGCCGAACGAAATGGGCATCGGTCCGGTGTTCGCGGTGCCCAAGCTGCTTGAGAAAGCCGGGAAGAAAGTCTCCGACATCGACCTGTGGGAGCTGAACGAGGCCTTCGCCGTGCAGGTGCTGTACTGCCGCGACAGGCTGGGCATTCCCGAGGATCGCCTCAACGTCAATGGCGGCGCCATCGCCGTGGGTCACCCCTACGGCGTGAGCGGCGCGCGCCTCACCGGCCACGCGCTGATCGAGGGCAAACGCCGCGGCGCCAAGCTGGTGGTGGTGACCATGTGCATCGGCGGCGGCATGGGGGCCGCGGGGCTGTTCGAAGTCGCATGAAAATTGCCATCGTCGGCTGCGGGGCGATGGGGTCGGTGTATGCAGGCCTGTTCGCCTCGGCGGGGCACGAGGTGTGGGCCATCGACCGCTGGGCCGAGCATGTCGAGGCGATGAGGAAGAACGGCCTGCGCCTGGAAGGGAAGTCGGGCGACCGCACCGTCCAGGTCCATGCAACCACCGATGCGAAGGAAGCCGGCCCGTGCGATCTCGTCGTGCTCGCGACCAAGGCGATGCACGTCGCGCCGGCGGCCGAATCGGTGAAGGCGCTCCTCGGCAAGGACACGCCGGTGCTGTCCATCCAGAACGGTCTGGGCGGACCCGAGACCGCCGCCGAGATCCTCGGGCGCGAGCGCGTGATGGTCGGCGTGGTGGGCGGGTTCGGCGCGTCGATGAAGGGCCCCGGGCACGCGCACCACAACGGCATGGAGCTCGTGCGCCTCGGGGAGTTCGGCGGGCCGATCACGCCGCGGTTGAGGAAGGTGGAAGAGACCTGGAGCGGCGCGGGCTTCAAGGTCAAGGTGTTCGACGACATCGACCAACTGGTGTGGGAAAAGCTCGTCTGCAATTGCGCCTACTCCGGCCCTTGCGCCCTCGCCGACGGCACCATCAACCAGGTGATGGGCGATCCGGACCTCTCCAAGGTCTCCGCCGCGTGCGCGAGCGAGGGCTATGCCGTGGCAATGAAGAAAGGCGTGAAGCTCGGCTTCACCGACCCGGTCGCCTACGTGCGCGACTTCGGCTCGAAGATCCCGAACGCGCGCCCCTCGGTGCTCCTCGACCTGATGGCGAAGCGGCTCTCGGAGATCGACGTCATCAACGGCTCGATCCCGCGGGTGGGCAAACAGGTGGGCGTCGCCGCGCCGGTGAACGAAACGGTCACGGCGCTGGTGAAGGCGAAGGAGCGCGCGCTGGGCTGCAGCTAAATGGGGACAGACCTCATTTTTCTCATCTGCGAACGTAGTGCAGATGAGAAAAATGAGGTCTGTCCCTATTTAAGCCGTAGTAGCCGGAACGCGGGGATCGGCTGGGTGAAACCGCGCAGGGTCTGCGGGCCGATCGCCTCGGCATCCACGACGTCGCTCACCGCGGCGTAAGTTACCGAGTCGATCAGGATCTCGCCGCCCTTCGCCTGGCCGCACAGGCGCGCTGCCAGGTTGGGGACCGCGCCGATGGCCGCATACTCCCAACGCTGCTCGAAGCCGATCACTCCGAGCGTGGCCTCGCCCTGTGCAACGCCCACGCCCAGGTCCACGGCGTGGCCGCGGCGCGCCCAGGCCTGCGCGATCGGCATGAACGCCTGCTGCAGGTCGAGCGCCATGCGCACCGCCTTCACCGCGGGCCGGTCCACGCGGATCGGATCATTGAAGAAGATCAGAACACCGTCGCCCGCGAAGTGCTCCAGGGTCCCGGCGTAGCGCTCGACCAGGTTGCCCATCGCCACGTGGTACTCGCCGAGCAGGTCCATCACCGCGTCGGGATCGGCGCGGTCGGTGACCTCGGTGAAGCCGCGCAGGTCGAGGAACACTGCCGCAATCTCGCGCCGGTGCGGCTCGAGCATGTCGACGCCGCCCGCAACGATGGCGTCGGCCACCGGCGGCGAGAAGAAGCGCTTCATCTTCGTCAGGCGCTCCAGCGCCGCCACCTGCTCGCGCACCCGCTCTTCCAGGCGCTCGTTCCACTCGCGCAGCTCTTCGGCCTGCCTGCGCACCTCGTCCTGCAGCACCTTCACGCGCAACAGCGACCTCACGCGCGCGAACAACTCCGCGTAACGCACCGGCTTGGTGAGGAAATCGTCGGCGCCCGCCTCGATGCCCTTGATGCGCTCGTCGTGCCCGTCGCGATCCTCGAGCGAGGTCACCAGCACCACTGGCAGCAACTCGGTGGCGGGATTGCCGCGCAGGCGATGGGTGAGCTCGTAGCCGTCGATGCCCGGCATGCGGATATCCGAGATCACGAGGTCGAAGGCGCGCTCGGCGATCTGTTGCAGCGCCGACTCGCCGTCGTAGGCCCCGGTCACCTCGTAGCCGCGCGAGCGCAGCAGCTCGACCAGCATTTCGACGTTCGCACGCTGGTCGTCGACCACCAGGATGCGGCCGCGCCGCGCCGCAACGATGGATGCCATATCAGAAGACGATCACGCCCCTCGCGTTGCGTCCGGACTCGAGGTCGGCGAAGGCCTGCGGCGCCTCGTCGATGTCGTAGCGCCGCGTGATCAGTTCGTCGAGCTTCAGGCGCCCCGCCATGTAGAGCTGCAGCATGCGCGGGAAATCGATGCGCGGCACGCAGGAACCGAAGTAGCTGCCCTGCAGGGTTTTCTCCTCGAACACCAGCGTCATCGGCTTGAGCGAGGCGATGTCGCCGGCCTTCGCCACGCCGACCACGATCGCCTTGCCGCCGCGCCGGATCGCCCGGTACGCCGTCTCGGCAAGCGCGCCGACGCCCACGCATTCGAAGGCATAGTCGGGACCGCCGCCGGTGAGCTTCTTGAGCACCTTGGCCGTGTCTTCGCCCGGCTTGGCGAGGATCGTGTCGGTGGCACCGAATTGCCTCGCCAGGTCGAGTTTTGCCTGCAGGGTGTCGATGGCGATGATGCGCTCGGCACCGGCGATGGCAGCGCCCTGCACGACGTTCAGGCCGACGCCGCCGCAGCCGAACACCGCGACGCTCGAACCGGGCTCGACTTTCGCGGTGTTGAACACAGCCCCCACGCCGGTGGTCACCGCGCAGCCGACCAATGCCGCGCGGTCCAGAGGAATCTTCGCGTCAATCTTCACCAGGTTGTCCACTGAGAGTGTTGCGTACTCGGCCATCACGCCGCAGCCGGAGAAGATGCCGAGCGGCTTGCCCGCCAGGTCGTGTACGCGCGGCGTGCCCTCCGGTGGAGTGGTAAGCGCCTTGCCCTGCTCCACGCACAATACCGGACGCCCGCCCGAACAAAAGCGACATTTGCCACACATGTAGATAAAGGACGACACCACGTGGTCGCCGACGGCAAGGCCGGCGACGCCCTCGCCCACCTCCATCACCTCGCCCGCACCCTCGTGGCCGAGGACCAGCGGCGGCGGCAGCGCGATGGTGCCGTTGGTGGCGGAAAGATCGGAGTGGCACACGCCGCAGGCGGCGATTTTCACCATTACCTCGCCGCGCCTGGGCGAGTCGATGCTGATTTCCTCCACCACCACGGGCTTGTTCAGTTCGCGGCAGAGCACCGCTTTTCCGGATCGGCTCATGCCCAACAGTATAATCAGGCGTTCGCCACCGCAGGAATTTCAGCATGCTCAATCGCGACAAGTTCTACATCGGCGGCCAATGGGTCGCCCCGTCCGCGAAGGAAACCATCGACGTGCACTGCGCCGGCACTGGCGAGGTGATGGGCGAGGTGCCCGCGGGCACGGAAAAGGACATCGAGGCCGCCGTCGCCGCGGCGCGCGCCGCCTTCGAGGGCTGGAGCCGCACCCCGGTGGAAAAGCGCGCCGAGTACCTGCAGAAGATCTCCGACGGCCTCAAGGCGCGCGCTGACGAGCTGGCGCAGACCATCGCGCAGGAAGTCGGCATGCCGATCAAGCTCGCCGGGCGCATCCAGGCCGGGCTGCCGATCGCCAATTTCGCCAACTACGCGAAGCTCGCGCCCGCGTTCCAGTTCGAGACGCGCGTGGGCAATTCGGTGGTGGTGCGCGAGCCGGTGGGCGTGGTCGGCGCCATCACGCCCTGGAACTATCCCCTGCACCAGATCGCGCTCAAAGTTGCCCCGGCGCTCGCCGCCGGGTGCACGGTGGTGCTGAAACCCTCCGAGATCGCGCCGTTCAACGCCTTCCTCCTCGCCGAGGTGATCGAGGCCGCGGGACTGCCCAAAGGCGTGTTCAACCTCGTCACCGGCTACGGGCTGGCGGTGGGCGAAGCGCTGGTGAAGCACCCGCAGGTGGACATGATCTCCTTCACCGGCTCCACGCGCGCCGGCAAGCGCATCTCGGAAGTGGGCGCGCAGACGGTGAAGCGCATCGCACTGGAGCTGGGCGGCAAGAGCCCGTCGGTAATCCTCGAGGACGCCGACCTCGCCGCTGCGGTGAAAGGCACCGTGAACGGCTGCTTCCTCAATTCCGGCCAGACCTGCACCGCGCTCACGCGCATGCTGGTGCCGCAATCCAAGTACGAGGAAGCGGCGAAGCTCGCGGTGGAGGCGGCCAAGGGCTTCACCCTTGGGGACCCGATGCAGGAAAGCACGCGCCTGGGGCCGCTCTCGTCGCAGATGCAGCTCGAGCGCGTGCGCAGCTACATCAAGAAAGGCGTCGAAGAAGGCGCCGAAATGCTCACTGGCGGCGCGGAGAAGCCCGAAGGCCTGCCGGGCGGCTATTTCGTCAAGCCGACCATATTCGGCAAAGTGAAGAACTCCATGACCATCGCCCAGGAGGAGATCTTCGGGCCGGTGCTCTGCATCATCGCCTACCAGGACGAGGACGAGGCGGTGCGCATCGCCAATGACTCGCCCTACGGGCTCGCGGGCGCGGTGTGGTCGAAGGACGACGCGCACGCCCAGGAGGTGGCGCGCCACATCCGCGCCGGGCAGATCGACGTGAACGGCGGCGCCTTCAACATGAACGCGCCCTTCGGCGGCTTCAAGCAGTCCGGCCACGGGCGCGAAGCGGGCGTGTACGGGCTGGAGGAATTCCTCGAGCTCAAGTCGCTGCAGCTCAAGGGCTTAGGCTGACTACTGCATAGCCCGGGCGCGCAGCTCCTGGCTGAAGGGGCAATGCGGCTTGAGCGACACGCGCTCGTTGGCCAGTGCCCGCGCCAGCGGCTTGTTGCCCGAGCGCAAGACTGCCTCAAGCAGGGTGCGGTGCACGATGTCGCGCTGCGCGTGGCTGCCGCCCAAGACGCGCGCGCTGTAGCGCACCGGCATCAGCAGGTCCACCGCCTCGGCGTACTTTTCCCGTCCGAATGCCTCGATCGCGCGCACGATCGGTAGGCCCGCCTCGCGCGCCATGTGGCCGTTGGTGTTGCGCTCGACCGCCGCAGCCTCCACCGACTTGAGCAGGCCGGCGGCGGCCGCGGCCCGCCCCGCGCCGACGAAGGCCATCATGGCGTGCATGTCGTTGAAGGTGTAGAAGCCGTCCTCGTCGCCCTTGCCGAAGGCGTCGGCGAGCTCATCCCAGCGCTTGCCCGTATCCAACCCGCACAAGTGCATGCGCCAGAGCAGCGCCGCCGCGTCCAGCATCATCAGGCGGGCCTCGCTCGGCTGGGGCCGCACGCCCCGGTCGTAGATCTCGAGCGCG
>JAABQT010000057.1 GCA_011391295.1 Betaproteobacteria bacterium | reverse complement strand
TGCTGTTTCCCATTCTCGTTGTCGCCCTCGCCGGCTGCACGACGAGCTACTCGCTCACGCTCATGCCGCGCACCAGTGGCCAGCTCTACTATGGCGAAGCGAGCGCGACGACGGGAAGCGATGCGCAGGTTTCGGTGACCATTGGCGAGCGCACCTACCAGGGCACGTGGGTGGTCGCGACGCCTGCGCCCACCACCGGCTTCGTGATCGGTGGCGTGTTTGGCAGCCGCCGATCGGGCATCGGCACGAGCGTGGCGGTCGACCAGTCGGCGGGGACGGAGGCCAAGGCGCTGCTGCGCTCGGCCGACGGCGCCGGCCTGCGCTGCGACTTCAAGGGCGTGAACAGCAATGGCGGTGGCGGCACCTGCCAGGACGACGGCGGGTTGGTGTACGACGTGCAGATTCGCGCCAAAGGAAACTAGCGCCATGCGCGCCGAACTGGAGCAGCGCATTGCCGCGCTCTCGGACGAAATCCGGCGCTATCCCACGCCGATCGCGCGTTGCGACGAACAACTGACGCAACTCCTGGAGGAGCGCGCACGGCTGGTGGCGCGGCTTCAGGCGTGGCTCGAGAATCCGGGCTGCGGCCCGGACAGCCGATGGAACAACGACGGAGGCTTTGATGCCGCATAACCTGCACGACACCCTGCAACCGCTCAAGGGCGGCAAGCTCTACTCCCTGCCGCGGCTGGGCAAGGCACTGGGCGTGAACCTTGCAAGGCTCCCGCTTTCGATCCGCATCGTGCTGGAGTCCGTGCTGCGCAATTGCGACGGCAGGAAAGTCACCGAAGCGCATGTGCGCCAGCTCGCAGCCTGGCAACCGAATGCGGCGCGCACCGAGGAAATCCCCTTCGTGCTGGCGCGCATCGTGCTGCAGGATTTCACCGGCGTGCCGCTGCTGTGCGATCTGGCGGCGATGCGCGGCGTGGCGCAGAAAATGGGCAAGAATCCCAAGCTGATCGAGCCGCTGGTGCCGGTGGACCTGGTGGTGGACCACTCGGTGCAGATCGACCACTACGGCAACAAGAGCGCGCTCGACCTGAACATGAAGCTCGAGTTCAGGCGCAACCAGGAGCGCTACCAGTTCATGAAATGGGGCATGCAGGCCTTCGACACCTTCAAGGTGGTCCCTCCGGGCATCGGCATCGTGCATCAAGTCAACCTGGAGTACCTGGCGCGCGGCGTGCACCGGTCGCGCGACGGTGTGTATTACCCGGACACCCTGGTGGGCACCGACAGTCATACCACCATGATCAACGGCATCGGCGTGGTGGGCTGGGGCGTGGGCGGCATCGAGGCGGAGGCCGGCATGCTCGGCCAGCCGGTGTACATCCTCACGCCCGACGTGGTGGGCGTGAACCTGAAGGGCAAACTGCATCCGGCCTGCACTGCCACCGACCTGGTGCTCACCGTCACCGAGATGCTGCGCAAAGCCAAGGTGGTGGGCAAGTTCGTGGAGTTCTTCGGCGAGGGCACGGCGTCTCTCGGCGTCACCGACCGCGCCACCATCGGCAACATGGCGCCCGAGTACGGCGCCACCATGGGCCTGTTTCCCGTGGATGAAAAGACACTCGAGTATTTCAGGGGCACCGGGCGCACCGATGCCGAGATCGAAGCCTTCGCCGCCTACTTCAAGGCGCAGGGCATGTTCGGCGTGCCCAAGGCGGGCGACATCGACTACAGCCAGGCTCTGGAACTCGACCTGTCGAGCGTGATGCCGTCGCTCGCGGGACCGAAACGGCCCCAGGATCGCATCAACCTGGACCGGGTCAAGGCGACCTTCACGTCGCTGTTCTCGAAACCCGTGGCGGAGAGCGGCTTCGGCAGGAAGCCGGAGGACCTCGCGCGCACGCACCAGGCCTATGACGGCACGGAAATCCGCAACGGCGACGTGTTGATCGCCGCCATCACCTCATGCACCAACACGTCCAATCCCGGCGTGTTGCTCGCCGCCGGCCTGCTCGCCAGGAAGGCGGTCGAACTGGGCCTGACGGTCAAGCCGCATATCAAGACCTCCCTCGCCCCGGGTTCGCGCGTGGTCACCGAATACCTGACCAAGGCGGGCCTGCTGCCGTACCTCGAAAAGCTCGGCTTCTACCTCGCGGGCTACGGCTGCACCACCTGCATCGGCAATTCCGGGCCGCTCGCGCAGCCGATCGAAGAGACGATCGTCAAGAACGACCTGGTGTGCGCCGCGGTGCTCTCGGGCAACCGCAACTTCGAGGCGCGCATCCACGCCAACATCCGCGCCAACTTCCTCGCCAGCCCGCCGCTGGTGGTGGCCTACGCCATCGCCGGCAGCATGCTGAAGGACCTGCGCACAGAGCCGCTCGGCAAGTCCAAGGACGGGCAGGACGTGTACATCGGCCACATCTGGCCGGGCGCGGACGAAGTCAGGGCGTTGATGAAGCTGGCGATGGATGCGCCGACTTTCAGGCGCCTGTACAGCAACCTGGCCGAAGCCAACCCGATGTGGAAGAAGATTGCCGCGCCCTCCGGCCAGGTCTACAGCTGGCCCAAGTCCAGCTACATCGCCGAACCGCCTTTCTTCCAGGATTTCTCCATGCAGCCCGGGAGCACCGGCAACGTCACCGGCGCGCGCATCCTCGGCATCTTCGGCGACTCGGTGACCACCGATCACATTTCCCCCGCGGGCGCGATCAAGCCCACCTCCTCCGCCGGCATCTACCTGCAGGAGCACGACGTCGCGGTGGCCGATTTCAATTCCTACGGCGCGCGCCGCGGCAATCACGAGGTGATGATGCGCGGAACGTTCGCCAACGTGCGCATCAAGAATCTGATGCTGGGCGGCAAGGAGGGCGGCCTGACCCTGCACCAGGGCAAGGAAATGCCGATCTACGACGCCGCCATGCGCTACCTCGGCGAGCGCACGCCGACCGTGGTGTTCGGCGGCGAGGAGTACGGCACCGGCTCGTCGCGCGACTGGGCGGCAAAGGGCACGCAGCTCCTGGGCGTGAAGGCGGTGATTGCGCGCAGCTTCGAGCGCATCCATCGCTCCAACCTGGTCGGCATGGGCGTGCTGCCGCTGCAGTTCCTTGGATCCGATTCCGCGCAATCGCTGGGCATCAAGGGCGACGAACAGGTCGATGTGCTGGGGCTGGAAGACATCCGCCCGCAGCAGGAACTGACGCTGGTGATCCAGGGCGCCGGCGGTGCGCGCCGGGAATTGAAGGTCAAGTCGCGCATCGATACGGCGATCGAAGTCGATTACTACAAGCACGGCGGCATCCTGCCCTACGTGCTGCGCGAGCTGATCTCCAAGGCCGGGCCCGCGAAGGCAAAGGCCGCCTGAGGCAACCGTGCCGCCTCGCGGAAGCCGCCTCATCTGCACGCTGAAGTCGGTCGACGGCTGCCAGGGCAGCTTCGACGTCACCCCGGGCGAAGCGCCCAATTCGGTGGCCAGCGTGAGCCCGATCGCCTGGAACAAGCCGCCGGAAAAGCCGGTGCAGGAAGGCGCCTTCACCGTGATCGGCGACCTCGGCATGACCGGGCAGGTGATCCTCGTCAACCAGTACCAGTGGCGCGCGCTCACCGAAGCGAAAGTCGAGCAGTTCTTCTATGCCGCGATCCTCTGGGGCAAGAGCCCCTTCAAGGTGATCGAGGACGCGCAGATGATGCTCAAGCGCGCGAAGTAGCGCGGCCCGCATGGATCAGCGCGGCGCCCAGCACTACGGCGCCGGTGCGAAGTATCGCTTAAGATGCGCACCGCATGAGCGACATCACCAGCGAAGTGGCGCGCCGCCGCACCTTCGCCATCATCTCCCACCCGGACGCCGGCAAGACCACGCTGACGGAAAAGCTGCTGCTGTTCGCCGGCGCGATCCACATCGCCGGCAGCATCAAGGCGCGCAAGGCCTCGCGCCATGCCACCTCGGACTGGATGGAGATCGAGAAGCAGCGCGGCATCTCGGTCGCCTCGTCGGTGATGCAGATGGAGTACCGCGGCTGCGTCGTCAACCTGCTCGACACCCCCGGCCACCAGGATTTTTCGGAGGACACCTACCGCGTGCTGACCGCCGTCGACGCCGCCCTGATGGTGATCGACGCCGCCAAGGGCATCGAGCCGCGCACGCTGAAGCTGCTCGAGGTGTGTCGCACGCGCAACACGCCGGTGGCAACCTTCATCAACAAGCTGGACCGCGACGTGCGCGCGCCGCTTGAGCTGCTCGACGAAATCGAGTTTACGCTCGGCATGGCCGCGGCACCGCTCACCTGGCCGATCGGCTCGGGGCGCGAGTTCCGTGGCGTATTCGACTTCCGCCGCGAGTGCATCCGCCTGTTCGAGGCGGGGGCGGACCGGCTGCCCGGGGACATCCGCGAAATCGGCATGCGCGACCCCGCCTGCCCGGAACTCCTCGGCGAGCCTTACGCGCCCGCCCTCGCCGAAGCCGAGCTGGTGCGCGACGCCGGGACTGCTTTCGACCGCGCCGCGTTCCTCGCCGGCCGGCAGACGCCGGTGTTCTTCGGTTCCGCAGTCAACAATTTCGGCGTGCGGGAAGTGCTCGACGCGCTGGTGGATTTCGCGCCGCCGCCCGCCGCTCGCGCCGCCGCGCAGCGCAGCGTGGCACCCGAGGAGCCGGCCTGCTCCGGCGTGGTGTTCAAGATCCAGGCCAACATGGACCCGGCGCACCGCGACCGCGTCGCCTTCGTGCGCCTGTGCTCCGGGCGCTTCGTGCGCGGCATGCGCCTGGTGAACTGCCGCACCGGGCGCGAACTGCGCACCAGCAACGCGGTGTCATTCCTGTCCCAGCGCCGCGACATCGTCGATGAGGCCTACGCGGGGGACATCATCGGCATTCCCAACCACGGCACCATCGCCCTGGGCGATACGCTGACCGAGGGCGAAGTGCTGCAGTTCGGCGGCCTGCCGTTTTTCGCGCCGGAACTGTTCCGGCGCGCCGAGCTCGCCACGCCGATGAAAGCAAAACAGCTGCGCACCGGCCTGCGGCAGCTGAGCGAGGAAGGGGCGATCCAGATCTATTACCCGGAGGCGGGGGGCGCGCCGATCCTGGGCGCAGTCGGCGCGCTGCAGTTCGACGTGGTGGCGCACCGCCTGGTGCACGAATACGGCGTCGATGTGCGCTTGCAGCCCGAGCCGCTCGCACTGGCCCGCTGGCTGAGCGCCGCGGACGACGCGGAGATGGAGCGCTTCATCGCCGCTTACCCGGGCCGCATCGCGCGCGACGCCTCGGGCGCGCTCGCCTACCTCGCCGCCAACCGCGCAGAGCTGGAAGTGGCCGAGGAGCGCTGGCCGAAGATCGCGTTCCACACGCTGCGCGAAATCACCGCCGGCGTGGAACGCGAACTGGCCGATTCAAGCCTTCGCTAGCACGCCCACCGGGCAGGACACGCCCGTTCCGCCCAGGCCGCAGTAGCCGTTCGGGTTCTTGCCCAGGTACTGCTGGTGGTAGTCCTCGGCGTAATAGAACTCCGCTGCCGGCTTGATCTCGGTGGTGACCTTGCCGAATCCCTTCGCCTTCAAGGCTGCCTGGAACGCATCGCGCGCGGCAAGCGTCGCCTGCATCTGCGCTTCACCGTACGTATAGATCGCCGAGCGGTACTGGCTGCCGCGGTCGTTGCCCTGGCGCATCCCTTGTGTCGGGTCGTGGCCTTCCCAGAAGACTTTCAACAGGGCCTCGTAGCTCACGACCAGTGGATCGAACACCACCAGCACGGCTTCGGTGTGATTGGTGAAGCCGCTGCAGACTTCCTCGTAGGTGGGGTTGGCCGTCGCGCCGCCGGCATAACCCACCGCCGTGCTGACCACGCCCGGTGTCTGCCAGAACAGGCGCTCGGCGCCCCAGAAGCAGCCCAGGCCGAATTGCGCGAGCTGAAGTCCTTCGGCAAACGGCGGCACGATGCGATTGCCGCTGACGAAGTGCTTCTCCGGCACCGGCATCTTCTCCTTGCGGCCGGGCAAGGTGCTCTCGCCGGGCAGGAGTTGCGTCATCTTCTTCATGAAGGCGAACATGGGCGCTGACCTCTCGACCGATAGAATAGCACCATGAAAATCTGCATTTACGGCGCCGGCGCGGTGGGCGGCCTGATGGCGGGCTGGCTCGCCCGCACCGATCACGAGGTTTGTGTCGTCGCCCGGGGCGCGCAACTGACGGCGATCCGTGAAAAAGGGCTGCGCATCCGTTCCGACGGCAGGGAAACCGCCGTACCGGTGCGCGCCGAGAGCAACGCCGCACAACTGGGGGCGCAGGACTATGTCCTGGTATCGGTGAAAAGTCAGAGCCTGCCCGAGGTCGCGCGCGGCATCGCCCCCCTGCTCGGTGCGGACACGTCCGTCGTCACGGCAATGAACGGCGTACCCTGGTGGTTCTTTGACCGGCTGAAGTTCGGCGACGGCAAGCTCAGGCTGGAGAGCCTCGATCCCGGCGGGGCGCTCGCCCGCGCCATGCCCACCGGACGCATCGTCGGCTGCGTGGTCCACCTCGCCGCCTCCACGCCCGAACGCGGCGTCGTCAGCCACAACATGGGCCGCCGCCTGATCCTCGGCGAGCCCGGGGGCACGAACACGGCACGCACCCGCGAAATCGCGCAGGCGTTGACCCAGGCCGGCTTCGAATGCGTGCAGAGCTCGTTCATCGAAAAGGATTTCTGGGTCAAGCTCCTGGGCAACGTCAGTTTCAATCCGGTCTCCGCGCTGACGCTCGCCACCGCCGAGCGGTTGATCGCGGATGCCGAAGTGAAGGCCTACATGGTGGCGATCATGCGTGAAGTGCTGGAGATCGGCCGCGCGGTGGGCGTGGACGCCGACATCGACCCGGAAGCGCGCATCGACATGGCGCGCCACCTCGGCAAATTCAAGACCTCGATGCTGCAGGACATGGAAGCGGGCAAGGCGCTCGAGATCGACGGGCTGCTGACCGGCACGCTGGAAGTGGCGCGCAAGGCCGGGGTGGCGGCGCCGTTCACGCACAGCCTGTCCGGGCTGATCCGCCTGCGCGCACAAACCACGGGACAAACCGCATGAAACACTGGCTGCTGTTGCTTGCCGCGCTGCCCCTGGGCGCCCTCGCCCAGGCCGACGGTCCGGCACTGGAGACCTGCCGCGCGCTGGGCGAACGCGAACTGAGGAAGGACAGCACGGACGTGCGCGCGCTCGTCCTCGACCGGGACCGGCACCTGTTCATGCAGCGCGTGGCGCGCAAGCCCGGCAGCCAGACCGTCGGCGCCGCCCTGTCGGGCCACGGCGGCATCGTGCGCCAGGCCGGCCCGGCGGTGGAGTTGACGTTCGTGTGCCTGCTGGCAGACGAGAAGCGGGCGTTGTTCTTCCATTGGGCGCCGCGGCGCGATGCGCCGGCGCTGGCGCAGTGCCAACGCGGGCCGGCCGCGCCCGGCGAATGCCTGCAATTGCTGCTCGACCTGGCGGAACGCGACCTGGTAGAGGTGGCGGCGGGCCGGTTCCAGGCGTCGCTCGATGCCGACGCCAAAGAGGGCAATGACCGCGCGTCCCGTGCTTACCGCAATGCCGCCGGCGCCTGGCGCAATTACCGCGACGCCGAGTGCGTGCGCCGCGGCCCGGCGGGCAGCGAGCCCTGGCGCGCCTGCATGGCCGACCTTTCGCGCCTGCGCTACCGCGACCTTCAGTGATCCGGCAGTCGCGGCCACTGGCTGCGGCCGGCGTAGCCGACACGCAGGCTGCCGAGGCTGAAGCGCCGGGGTAGCGCGACCTCGTGTACGCGCCGCAGGATTTCGACGCTGGTATCGTGCGGCGCCTCGAACAGGTGGCCAACGTTTGCGCGTGCCACCGCCTCCTCCGGCACACCCACCGCTGCGCGCTCGACCACGGCCCACACCTCGTCCACGCCTTTGCGCGGAAACAGGCTGTGCCGCCCGGCGATCACCGATTGCACGGAGGTACCGCGCCTTGCCTGCACGCGGCTTTCCTGATGCGCATAGGCGGCAAGCTTGCGGTCGAAGGCCTCGTCGTCGCCGAGGTACGAAAAATGCCAGCCGCCGCCGGGTAGCTGCAGCACGCGGGCGCCGCGGTCGTAGCCCTGGGCGTGGCGGCCGCGGATGTTGCGCCCCGTGGTGCGCAGGCCGTTGACGGAGGGCGCCTGGCCAACCAGCGCCGCGGCGGTTCCGAGCCACGGCATCTTGCGCGACCACACCAGCTCGTAGTTGAGGCGGAAGTAGAACATGCGCTGCTCGAAGATGAGGATCGTGCGCTCCCGCGCCGCGCCCAGGACTGCGCGCGCCCGCGCTACGGCCGCACGCGCAGGGATCTCGTCCACATCGGAGACCAGCACCAGGTCGTCGGCCGAGGCACCGATGTCCTTGAGCGCGCCGCCAATGCTCTCGCGCTGGTACTGCTCGCGCTCCCAGTCGCTGTAGCCCACCGGCAGGTCTACGGCGCGCAACACGAGCTTGGGGTGGCCGAGCAGGTCGGCGGCGCCCGACTCGGCGAGGTGCAGGGGCTTGGGCTTGCCGGTGTGCGTCTGGTGCGCTTCGATCACCACGAAGCGATCCACCAGGTCCTCCAGGTAGGCGATACGCAGGCGCAGCTGCTCGAACTCGTTGAAGAACGGAACGCAGTCGTAGATCTTCAAGCAGCCAGCGTCCTGCGGAAATAGGCGATGGTCTCCTTCAGGCCGTCCTCCAGGCCGACCTTGGGCGCCCAGCCGAGCTTCTCCCTTGCCAGCCGGATGTCGGGCTGGCGCTGCATCGGGTCGTCCTCGGGCGCGGGCAGGTAGGTGAGCCTGGAGGTGCCCCCGACCAGGCGCAGCACCATTTCCGCCAGCTGCAGCATGGTGAATTCGCCC
>JAABQT010000056.1 GCA_011391295.1 Betaproteobacteria bacterium | reverse complement strand
CGCAGGCCGAGGCACTGGCCATGATCTGCGCGCAGGTGCTGGGCAATGATGCGGCGATCGGCATCGGTGCTGCCTCCGGCAACTTCGAGCTGAACGTGTACAAGCCGCTGCTGGCCTACAACTTCCTGCAAAGCGTGCGCCTGCTCGCCGACGGCTGCAGCTCGTTCGAGGAGCATTGCGCGCGCGGCATTCAGGCCAATGAGGCGCGCATCCGCGAGCTGCTGGAGCGCTCGCTGATGCTGGTGACCGCGCTCACGCCGCATATCGGTTACGACCGCGCTGCCGAGATCGCGAACAAGGCGCACCGGGAGGGCGGCACGCTGCGCGACGCGGCGCTGGCCCTGGGCCACGTCAGCGCGGCCGACTACGACCGGTGGGTGCAGCCCGCCGCGATGACCAAGCCTTCGGTGTGAGGCGCCGCGCGTTCCTGCGCGGCTGTATTAGACTGCGCGCCTCATGTCGGTCGTCGTCCTCATTTCCGGCCGCGGCAGCAACCTGCAGGCGATCCTCGAAGCCGGAATTCCGGTCGCCGCGGTCATCAGCAACCGGGTCGATGCCGCGGGGCTTGCCGTGGCGGCGCGCTTCGGCGTGGCCACCGGCGTGGTGGAACACCGTGCCTACGCCACGCGCGAGGCCTTCGACGCGGCGCTCGCCGCCGCCATCGACCGCCATGCGCCCAGGCTGGTGGCGCTGGCCGGATTCATGCGCGTGCTGACGCCGGCGTTCGTGGCGCGCTACGCCGGCCGACTGGTCAATATCCACCCCTCCCTCCTGCCCGAGTTTCCGGGTTTGGACACCCATGCGCGTGCGCTTGCGGCAGGTACGAAGCGCCACGGCTGCACGGTGCATTTCGTCACCGAACAGATGGATCACGGTCCGATCATCGCCCAGGCCCCGGTGCCGGTGCTGCCCGGCGATACCGAGGAGGCGCTGGCCGCGCGCGTGCTCGAGCAGGAGCACCGCCTCTATCCGCAGGCGATCCGCTGGTTCCTCGATGGCAGGCTGGTCATCGAGGGGGATCGGGTGCGCGTTATGGAAAATCATGGGTAGGTGGTGGTCAGCGATCGCGCTTTGCTGCGCGGCTGCCGTCCAGGCGGCGCCGCCGGCGCGCGTCGAAATCGGCTACCAGGTGCTGTACAACGGCAGCCAACTGGCCACTGCGAATCATGTGCTCGAGCACGATGGCCGGACCTACCGTCTCACCGAGACCTGGGAGGGCAGCGGGTTGCTGGCGCTGCTCGGGGAGGTGCTGCGCACCAGCCGCGGCAAGATCAAGGCGGGCCGCCTGCAGCCGCTGGAGTACGTGGATAAGCGCCCGCGACGCGACACCGCAACGGCGCGGTTCTCCTGGGAGGAGAACACGCTCACCCAGGAGTTTCGCAAGGGGCCGCAGGTCCAGCCGCTGCCGCCGCACGCGCAGGACCGCCTGAGCTTTCTTTTTGCGCCCGCGTTCCATGCGCCGGGCGCGGGGCGGCTCGAGTACAACGTTGCCGACGGCAAGGGCATTGCGCACTACCAATTCGACGTGGTGGGCCGCGAGCGCCTCAGTGTGCCCGCCGGCGAATTCGACGCGCTGCGCCTCGACCAAGTCGACGACGGCGGCCGCGCGACGCAGGTCTGGTTCGACGCCGCGCGCTCCTACCTGCCGTTACGCGTGCTCGTGGTGCAAAAGGACGGCACGCGCATCGACCAGGTCGCCGCACGCATCACGGTGACACCATGATCTACCGCGCCCAACTGGGGCGCGCGGAGGCGCTGCTCGGCGAGCTGCTGGCCACCTCCGGCCCCGCGGATGCCGCGGTGTCGCGCTATTTCCGGGCGCACCGCAACCTCGGCCAGCAGGACCGCGCCTTTGTCGCCGAGACCGTGTATGCGGCGCTGCGCCGCAGGCGCTCGCTCGAGGCCGCGGCGCAGTCCGCGGCGCCGCGCGACCTGGCGGTCGCCGCGCTGGTGCGCGTGCGCGGCCTTTCCAGGCGCGCGCTCGAAGGCGTGCTGCGCGAGGACGAGCAGGGTCTGGTCGCCCGCATCCGCGCTGCGAAGACCGAGACGTTTGCGCCCGCGGTGCGCGCCGACCTGCCCGACTGGCTGTGGGAGCGGCTCGCCGCGCTGCACGGCGAGGCGGAGGCGATGCGCGTGGCGCAAGGCCTGCTCAATCCCGCGCCGCTCGACCTGCGCGTGAATCTCGCCAAAATGGGACGGGACGAGGCGCTGGCACAGTTGCGCGCGAGCGGCATCGAAGGCGCGCCGACGCCGCATTCACCCGCGGGACTGCGCCTCGCCGAGAAGCCGGCGATCAACCGGCACCCGCTGTTCCAGCAGGGCGCGCTCGAGGTGCAGGATGAGGGCAGCCAGCTGCTCGCCTACCTGCTGGCGCCTCGGCGCGGGGAGATGGTCGGCGATTACTGCGCCGGGGCAGGCGGCAAGACGCTCGCCATCGCCATGCTGATGCGCGGCACCGGCCGCATCTATGCCATGGACGTGTCGGCCAAGCGCCTCGCCGAGCTCGCGCCGCGCGCGGCACGCGCCGGCGTCACCAACGTGCACCCGCTGGTGCTGTCCGGCGACGGCGATGCGCGCGCGAAGCGGCTTGCCGGGAAGCTGGACCGCGTGCTGGTGGACGCGCCCTGCAGCGGCTTTGGCACGTTGCGGCGCAATCCGGATCTCAAGTGGCGCCACGGGCCGCAGGCGATCGCCGAATTGGCGCTCAAGCAGGCCTCGATCCTGGCTGCGGCGGCGCGGCTGGTAAAGCCCGGCGGGCGCCTGGTCTATGCGACCTGCAGCATCCTGCCCGAGGAGAATGAAGCGATCGTGGACGCCTTCGCGGCGGCGCACCCGGATTTTGCCCCTCTGTCATGCCAGGAACTGTTCGCTGCGCAGCGCATCGCGCTCGATTGCGGCGAGCGGCTGCGCTTGCGCCCGCACCTGCATGGTTGCGACGGTTTTTTCGCCGCGGCCTACGAGCGCCGATAGAAATTCCCTTTTTGCGACGGGAGGTTAGGCTCCCATAGGGAATTGCCTGACGGCATAGGGGATTTTTTGGTTGCGCGAGGGGTCCAATCGCGTACAATCCAGCCCACTATTCGCACTTAACTATCAGAAAGAACTAATGATTTTCTCCGGACTGCTCGATCTGCCCTGGTGGGGCCTGGTGCTTCTGGCCCTGGGGCTGACGCACGTCACCATTGCGTCCGTGACCATCTTCCTGCACCGGCACCAGGCGCACCGCGCCCTGGACCTGCACCCGATCGCGTCGCACTTCTTCCGCTTCTGGCTCTGGCTCACCACCGGCATGGTGACCAAGGAGTGGGCGGCCATCCACCGCAAGCATCACGCCAAGTGCGAGACCGCCGACGATCCGCACAGCCCGCAGATCCTGGGCATCAATTCGGTGCTGTGGGGCGGGGTGTTCCTGTACGTGAAGGAGTCGCACAAGCCCGAGACCATGGAACGCTACGGCCATGGCACGCCGGACGACTGGCTCGAGCGCAATGTCTATTCGCGCTTTGCCATCCTCGGCCTCACGCTCACGGGGCTGGTCAACGTGGCCCTGTTCGGCCTGGTGCCGGGGGTCCTGATCCTGCTTACGCAGATCGTGTGGATCCCGTTCTGGGCGGCGGGCGTGATCAACGGCATCGGCCACTTCTGGGGCTACCGCAGCTTCGACATCGAGGACGCCAGCAAGAACATCGTTCCCTGGGGCATCCTGATCGGCGGCGAGGAGCTGCACAACAACCACCACGCCTACGCCACCTCGGCCAAGCTGTCGGCCAAGTGGTACGAATTCGACATCGGCTGGATGTATATCCGCATCCTCGAGGCGCTGGGCCTGGCCACGGTGAAGAAGGTGGCGCCGACGCCGCGCTTCGAGCCGGCGAAAACCATGTGCGACTACGACACCCTGCACGCAGTGATCGCCAACCGCTACGACGTGCTGGCGCGCTATGCCACCGCGATCAAGCGCACCTGGCGCGACGAAGTGGAGCGGCTGCAGCACTGGTCGCCGCGCGATGCCGAGCTGCTCAAGCCCCTGAAGCGCGCGCTGGTGCGCATCGGCTACGGCGCTGAAGCCGACCTTGCGCGCGTCACGGAGGCATTGAAGCCCTCGAAGCCGCTGCAGGTGGCGGTGAGCATGCGCGCAGAGCTGGTCGCTCTTTGGGAGCGGTCCCACGCCTCCAAGGAGCAATTGCTGCGCCAGTTGCAGGACTGGTGCCACCGCGCCGAGGCGAGCGGCATAGTGCCGCTGGTGGACTTCTCGCGGCGCCTGCGCAGCTACGCCTGAGCAGGCTGCAGCAATGAAAAAGGCCCGCGCAAGCGGGCCTTTTCAATTGTGCTGCCGGAACCGGGCTACTTGAGTTTGGTTTCCTTGTAGAGCACGTGCTTGCGCGCCTTGGGATCGTATTTCATCATCTCCAGCTTGTCCGGCTTGGTGCGCTTGTTCTTGGTGGTGGTGTAGAAGTGGCCGGTGCCGGCGGTCGATTCGAGCTTGATCTTTTCGCGCATGATCAGGCCGCCTTCGCTTTCGCCTTGGCCTTGGCGCGGATCTCGACCAGCACGGCTTCCACGCCGAGTTTGTCGATCTTGCGCAGCCCGGCGGTCGACACCCGCAGGCGCACAAAGCGGTTCTGGCTCTCGATCCAGAAGCGGCGGTAGTGCAGATTGGGCAGGAACGTGCGCTTGGTCTTGTTGTTGGCGTGCGAGACGTAATTGCCCTTCATCGGCTTCTTGCCGGTGACCTGGCAGACACGGGACATGGCGGACTCCGTAAAACGCGAAAGGCGCGGATTATAGCAGTCCGCGCTCGGCGAACGAGAGGGCCTGGTTGCCGGCGATGATGAAGTGGTCGAGTACCTTCACCTCCACCAGCGCGAGCGCCTCCTTCAACTGGCGCGTCAGCAGCTCGTCGGCCTGCGAGGGCTGCGCCACGCCCGAGGGGTGGTTGTGGGCGAAGATCACCGCAGCGGCGTTCGCCGCCAGCGCCGCTTTCACCACTTCGCGCGGGTAGACGCTGGTCTGCGTGAGGGTGCCGCGGAACAGTTCGCCGGCCGCGGTGACGCGGTGCTGCGCGTCCATGTAAATGCACATGAACACCTCGTACGGACGGCTGCCAAGCGCGAGGCGCAGGTAATCGCGCACCGCGCCGGGAGAGGTCAAGGAAACGCCGGCTTTCAGCTCTTCCTGCAGCGAGCGGCGCGCCAGCTCGAGCGCCGCGGCGAGCTGTGCCGCCTTTGCGGTGCCCAGGCCGCGGACCCGGCGCAGCGACGCCAGGTCAGCGGTGAGCAGGCCGCCGATGCCGCCGAATTCCGCGATGAGCTCCCGCGCCAGGTCCACCGCGCTCTTGCCGCGGACGCCCGTGCGCAGGCACACGGCAACCAGCTCCGCGTCCGAGAGGCTCCCGGCGCCCTGCGCCAGCAACCGTTCGCGCGGCCGTTCCAGCAGCGGCCAGTCGGCGATGCCCAAAGCGATACCTCCAGAATTCCCCTAGAATCCTTCTTCCCATAACGCGCCATCCCCACGCACGATGACCCTGAAGGGCAAAAGGCTGTTACTGGGCATCACCGGCGGCGTCGCCGCCTACAAGGCCGCCCAGCTCGCCCGCCTCCTGGTGAAGGAGGGCGCGGACGTGCGCGTGGCGATGACCGAGGCGGCCACCCGGTTCGTCACCCCGGTCACCCTGCAGGCGCTCACCGGCCAGACCGCGTGGACCGACCTGTGGGATGCGCGCGTGCCGGACAACATGGGGCACATCGAGCTGTCGCGTGACCGCGAGCTGATCGTGGTGGCGCCGGCGAGCGCGGATTTCCTCGGCAAGCTCGCGGCCGGCCTGGCCGGCGACTTGCTCTCGACGCTGTGCCTGGCGCGGCGCTGCCCGCTGATGGCGGCGCCGGCGATGAACGTCGAGATGTGGGAAAACGCGGCGATGCAAAGGAACCTGCACACCCTGCGCGGCGACGGCGTGTTCTTCGCCGGGCCGGCGGCGGGCGACCAGGCCTGCGGCGAAGTCGGCATGGGCCGCATGTTCGAGCCAGAGGAAATCGTCGCCGAGATCGAGGCTTTCTTCCAGCCCAAGCTGCTCGCCGGCAAGCGCGTGCTGGTGACGGCAGGCCCGACGGAGGAGTTGATCGACCCGGTGCGCGCGATCACCAATCTGAGCTCCGGCAAGATGGGCTATGCGGTGGCGCGCGCCGCGTGCGAGGCGGGCGCGAAAGTCACGCTGGTCAGCGGCCCGGTGGCCCTGGCGACACCGGCAGGCGTGGAGCGCGTCGACGTGAAGAGCGCCGAGCAGATGTTCGAAACGGTGAAGAAGGCGGCACCGGCGAGCGACGTGTTCATCGCCGTGGCGGCGGTCGCCGACTACCGGGTGAAAAACCGCGCTGCGCAGAAGATAAAGAAGGGTGCAGGCGCCATGACGCTCGAGCTCGCCGAGAACCCCGACATCCTCGCCTGGGTGGCGGCGATGAAGAACGCGCCGTTCTGCGTAGGCTTCGCCGCCGAGAGCGAGAAACTGGCGCAGAACGCGAAGGCCAAGCGCGCGAAGAAAGGTATCCCGCTGCTCGCCGCCAACCTCGCGCAGCGCGCGCTGGGCGCCGAGGACAACGAGATCACGCTGTTCGACGACCGCGGTGAGCATGCGCTCGGCCGCGCACCGAAGCTCGAACTCGCGCGCAAGCTGATCGCGCACATCGCCGCCATGCTTGCAGGAGCGAAGCGCGCGCGTGCGAAAGCTTGAAGTCCGGGTCCTCGACGCGAGGCTCCGCGGCAATCTTCCCCAGTACGCCACGGCGGGCGCCGCGGGGCTCGACCTGCGCGCCTGCCTGGATGCGCCGCTCGTCCTGCAGCCCGGCGACAGCCAGCTGGTGCCCTCGGGCATCGCCATCCACCTCGGCGACCCGGGCCTCGCCGCGATCCTGCTGCCGCGCTCCGGACTGGGCGTCAAGCACGGCATCGTGCTGGGCAACCTGGTCGGGCTGATCGACTCGGACTACCAGGGGCAGATCTTCATATCGGTGTGGAACCGCGGCAAGGCGGCATTTACCATCGAGCCGCTGGAGCGCATCGCGCAACTGCTGGTGGTGCCGGTGGTGCAGGTGCAGTTCGAGGTGGTCGAGGAATTTGCTGCCAGCGCGCGCGGTGCGGGAGGCTTCGGCAGCACGGGGCGATGAGGGCGCTTGCGCTTCTGGTGTGCCTCACCACCACGCCGGCGGTGGCCGACGAGGCGGCGTTGGCGCGGGCCGCAAAGATCGTGGCCGGCAGTTGCTTCCTGTGCCACGGCACGCGGGGCGAGTCGGCAAGCGAGCAGTACCCGCGACTGGCGGCGCAGAACGCCGCCTACATCGCCAAGCAGCTCGCCAACTTCAGGAGCGGCGCGCGCAAGAGCGCGACGATGCAGCCGATGGTCGCCGAGCTCGCGCCGGCGGACATGGACGCGCTCGGTTTGTACTTCAGCCGCCAGAAAAGCGAGCCGCACGCGCCGGCAGATGCCCGGCTGGCAGCGCAGGGGATGGGCATCTACAGGCGGGGCGGCGCAGCGACGGAGGTGGCGGCCTGCATCGGCTGCCACGGTGAGCGCGGGCACGGCTCGGAAAAACTGCCGAGGCTGGCGGGGCAGGTAGGAGCCTACCTGGCGGCGCAGATGAGGAATTTCGGCGCGCGCGTGCGCACCAACGACAACGCGGTGATGCATACCATCGCCGCGAAGATGAGCGCAGCGGAGATCCGCGCCGTGGCCGAGTATCTGAGCGGGCTGGAATGAAAAAGGCCCCGCCGCGGCGGGGCCCCTGTGTTCAAAGCACTGCGCAGGGCTAGCCGAGCATGTCGGACCAGATGTTCTGCGCCCAGGACCAGGCGTACTTGCCCTCGAGGGTGTTGCGCGCCGCCGACACCCCGCCCGCGCCCTTGATCGGCACGAAGATCTTCTTGTCGTCGAGCTGGTGCACCGAGGTGACGTGGATGACTTCGTCGTCGGAGACGAAGCTGTAGCACATGTTGACGATCTTCGGGTTGGGGTTGGGCTCGCGGCCGTTGAGCAACGCCACCACGGCTGCGGCGCAGACCTTCGCATGCTGGTTCGCCATGCTGCCGGACTTCGGCATGACCGGTGCGGACAGCGTCGCGTCGCCGAGCACGTGCACGCCCTTCACGACAGTGGACTCCATGGTGCGCCAGTCCACCGCGCACCAGGCCTTGTTATGCGTGACCAGGCCCATCTTGACGGCGATATCGCTGGCGCGCGCGGGCGGCACGACGTTCAGCACATCGCCCTTGACGTCCTCGACCTCGAGCTTGACGGTCTGGGTCCGGGCGTCGACGCCGATGGCCTTCGAGTTGGGGCGGTACTCGATGATGCCGGGGTAAAGGTCCGCCCACGCGCGCTTGAAGAGCGGGCCCTTCGATACCACGTCCGGGTTCGCGTCGAGCAGGATCGCCTTGGACCGAGGCTTGTATTTCTTGAAGAAGCTGGCCACTTGGCAGATGCGCTCGTACGGTCCAGGCGGACAGCGGTACGGCGCAAGCGCCATCGACAGCAGGTAGACACCTCCGTCTGGCATCGTCGCAAGCTGCTTCTGCAGCGCTACCGTCTGCGGCCCCGCCTTCCAGGCATGCAGCACGCGGCCCGAGTTCATCGCCGCTTCGTAGCCGGCGATCTGGTCGTAGTTGAAGTCGATGCCGGGCGACACGACGAGGCGGTCGTACTTCAGGTCGCCGCCGCGCGCGAGCTTGACGACCTTCGCCGAAGTGTCCACGGCGGTGACTTCATCGTGCACGACCTGCACGCCGTAGCGCGCGAGTCCGCTGTAGCCGTACGTGATGTCGGCCATCGTCTTGGATCCGCCGTACACGAGGTTCGAGATCGGGCAGGAGACGAAGTCGGTGTTGCGCTCCACCATCACGACGTCGATGTTCGG
>JAABQT010000055.1 GCA_011391295.1 Betaproteobacteria bacterium | reverse complement strand
GTATTCCGCCACGTGCAGCTGCCCAAGATGAAGCACGTGCTGACGATCGCGGTGCTGCTGCGCTTCATGGACAGCTTCATGATCTACACGGAGCCTGTCGTGCTGACCGGCGGCGGGCCGGGCAATTCGACCACGCTGCTGTCGATCGACCTGGTGAAGATCGCGCTGGGGCAGTTCGACCTGGGGCCGGCGGCGGCGATGTCGCTGATCTACTTCCTGATCATCCTGCTGCTGTCCTGGATGTTCTACCGCGTGATGACGCTCGACGAGGAGCAGTGATGAGGCGACTCAAGTGGCTGGTGCCGGCGCTGTACATCCTGTTCCTCATGCTGCCGATCTACTGGCTGCTCAGCATGTCGTTCAAGCACACCAACGAGATCCTCGGCGATTTCACGCTGTGGCCGCGCAATTTCACGCTCGAGAACTACCACAAGATACTCACCGAGCCTACCTGGTACATGGGTTACGTCAATTCGCTGAGCTACGTAACGATCAATACCGTGCTGTCCATCGCAGTGGCGCTGCCAGCGGCCTACGCCTTCTCGCGCTATCGCTTCCTCGGCGACAAGCACCTGTTCTTCTGGCTGCTGTCCAATCGCATGGCGCCGGCCGCGGTGTTCGCGCTGCCCTTTTTCCAGCTGTACTCGGCGATCGGCCTGTTCGACACCTACATCGCGGTGGCGCTGGCGCACTGCCTGTTCAACGTGCCGCTGGCAGTGTGGATCCTGGAGGGCTTCATGTCCGGCGTACCGAAAGAACTCGACGAGCTGGCCTTCATCGACGGCTACCCGTTCTGGAAGTTCTTCCTCAAGATCTTCCTGCCCGCCATCGCCGCCGGCATCGGCGTGGCGGCGTTCTTCTGTTTCATGTTCTCCTGGGTCGAGCTGCTGCTCGCCAAGACACTGACCTCGGTGGAGGCGAAGCCGATCGCCGCGATCATGACCCGCACCGCGAGCAGTTCAGGCTACGAGCTCGGCCTGCTGGCGGCGGCCGGCGCGCTGACCATCGTGCCGGGAGCGTTCGTCATCTACTTCGTGCGCAACTACATCGCGAAAGGATTCTCGCTCGGCCGGGTCTGACCCCGGCGGCGCGAGCGCGGCCTATGGACCTGAGCTGGATGGCCTGGACTTGGCAGACTGCGGCGTTCTTCGCGTTCATCGCGCTGGCGCTCGCCGGCATGAGCGTGTGGGAGTGGTTTTCTCCCGGCGGCGCGCCGCGGCGCGGCATCCTGGCGATCACGACCACGCGCGGCGACCGGCTGTTCATCTCCCTGTTGGTCGCCGCCTATATCCACCTGATCTGGCTTGCCGCCACCAGCGCGCCGCTCTGGGGCGCGAGCGTCGCCGCGCTGATCGTCGCGGTGATCGTGTTCCGCAAGGTCTAGACTCGCCGCCGCGGCGCGCGGCATGACATAGGTCAATGTCTCGGCCAAGGGAGCCGATGCTAAACTCCCGCGCTCCATGCCGTTGCCGATTTCCGAGATAGAACGCGAACTGGTGCACACGCGCCGCGTGCGCTACGAGGGTTACAAGCGCGCCGACGGCCTGTGGGACATCGAGGCGCACATCACCGACATCAAGAGCCACGACTGCAATCTCAGGACCGGCGTGCGCCGGGCCGGCCTGCCGATCCACGACATGGTCGTGCGCGTCACCATCGACAGGAAGCTCAACGTGGTGGACGCGATGTCGGTGTCCGACGCGGTGCCCTATCCCGGCGGCTGCGAGGCCGTCGGCCCCGCCTACAAGAAGCTCATCGGCCTCAACCTGGTGAAGAAATTCCGCGACGCGGTGAAAGAGCGCCTCGGCGGCGTGCAGGGCTGCACGCATATCACCGAGATGCTCGCCGGGCTGCCGACCGCGGCGATCCAGAGCTTTGCCGGCGAAATGCGTGAAGACCGCGCGCCGGGCAGGAGACCGTTCCAGCTCGACCAGTGCCACGCCATGGACACCAGCGGCGAGACGGTCAGGAAGTGGTACCCGGAGTGGTATGCAGCGAAGGAGAAGACGGGCGCATGAAGATCCACGAGTACCAGGGCAAGGAAATCTTC
Organism: Betaproteobacteria bacterium; assembly: GCA_011391295.1. Taxonomy (GTDB): domain Bacteria; phylum Pseudomonadota; class Gammaproteobacteria; order Burkholderiales; family SG8-39; genus JAABQT01. The sequence goes on along the minus strand of JAABQT010000055.1, from coordinate 6,869 downwards.
CGCAGGTACGGGGTGCCCACGCCGCGCGGCATCGCGTGCTACAGCGTCGACGAAGCGCTCGCGGCAGCAAGGAAGCTCGGCGGCAAGGTCTGGGTGGTGAAGGCGCAGATCCACGCCGGCGGCCGCGGCAAGGGCGGCGGGGTGAAGGTGGCCAAGTCGCTCGAGGAAGTGCGCGCGCGGGCGAAACAGATCCTCGGCATGCAGCTGGTGACGCACCAGACCGGCCCGCAGGGCCAGAAGGTGCGCCGGCTCCTGATCGAGGAAGGCGCCGACATCGCGAAGGAGCTGTATGTCGGGCTGGTGGTGGACCGCGGCACGCAGCGCGTGGTGCTGATGGCTTCCTCCGAAGGCGGCATGGACATCGAGGAGGTCGCGGCGAAGACCCCGCAGAAGATCCACAAGGTATTCGTCGACCCCGCGGTCGGCCTCACCGACGCTGAAGCGCGCGGTGCGGCGAAGAAAATCGGCATCCCGGACGCGGCGCTGGCGCAGGCGCGCCAATTGCTGCAGGGGCTGTACAAGTGTTTCTGGGACACCGATGCATCGCTGCTCGAGGTCAATCCGCTCATCGTGTCGGGCGACGGCCGCATGGTGGCGCTCGATGCGAAAATAAACTTCGATGACAACGCACTGTTCCGCCACCCCGACCTGGTCGCGTTGCGCGACCTGGACGAAGAGGATCCGCTCGAGATCGAGGCCTCCAGGTACGGTCTGTCCTATATTTCCCTGGACGGCGACATCGGCTGCATGGTGAACGGCGCCGGCCTTGCCATGGCGACCATGGACACCATCAAGCTGTTCGGCGGCTCGCCCGCGAATTTTCTCGACGTGGGCGGCGGTGCCACCGCGGAGAAGGTCACCGCGGCGTTCAAGATCATGCTGTCCAACCCGAAGGTGAAGGCAATCCTGGTCAACATCTTCGGCGGCATCATGAAGTGCGACACCATTGCCACGGGAGTGGTGGCTGCGGCGCGCGAAGTGAAGCTTGCCGTGCCGCTGGTGGTGCGCATGAAGGGCACCAACGAGGTGCAGGGCAGGAAGATCCTGCAGGACTCCGGCCTGCCGATCATCTCGGCCGACAACATGGCGCAGGCCGGGCAGCGGGTCGTCGCCGCCATCAGGAAGAAAACCGTGAAGAAGGTGGTGAACAAGAAGGTGGTGAAGAGGAAGGCCGGCAGGAAAATTGTTAAGAGGAAGAAAAAATGAGCATCCTCATTAACAGGAAATCCCGCGTGATGACCCAGGGCATCACCGGCAAGACCGGCATGTTCCACACGCAGACCAGCCGCGCGTATGCCAACGGCCGCGAGTGCTACGTCGCAGGCGTGCACCCGAGGAAGGCGGGCGAGAATTTCGAGGGCATTCCGATCTTCGGTTCGGTGCGCGACGCGAAGCAGAACACGGGCGCCACGGTGTCGGTGATCTACGTGCCGCCGCCCTTTGCCGCCGCGGCGATCTGGGAGGCGGTGGAAGCCGACCTCGACCTCGCGGTTTGCATCACCGAAGGCATCCCGGTGCGCGACCTGCTCGAAGTGCGCGACCGCATGCGCAAGCAGAACCGCAGGACGCTGCTGCTCGGGCCCAATTGTCCGGGGGTGATCACGCCGGACGAACTGAAGATCGGCATCATGCCGGGGCACATCCACAAGAAGGGGCGCGTCGGCGTGGTGTCACGCTCCGGGACTCTCACCTACGAGGCGGTGGGGCAGCTCACCGAGCTGGGCATCGGGCAGTCGAGCGCCGTGGGTATTGGCGGCGATCCGGTGAACGGTCTCAAGCACATCGATGTGCTCAGGCTGTTCAACGACGATCCGCAGACCGACGCAGTGATCATGATCGGTGAGATCGGCGGCTCGGACGAGGAGGAGGCGGCGCACTGGGTCAAGGCCAACATGAAAAAACCCGTGGTCGGCTTCATCGCCGGCGTGACCGCGCCGCCCGGCAAGCGCATGGGGCACGCCGGCGCCATCGTTTCCGGAGGCAAGGGCACCGCACAGGAAAAACTTGCGGTGATGCAAGCCTGCGGCATCAAAGTGACGCGCAACCCGGCCGAGATGGGCCGGCTGCTCAAGTCGGTCCTCAGGTAGGCGGGACGGCGGCGGCGCGATGCTGCGCAGGCTGCTCGCCGAGGCGCTGATCGCGAGCGGCGCGCGCGCCGAGCGCGGCGGCCGCCTTGCGCGGGCCTGCCGGCGCTATCGCGCCGCGGCCCTGGTCGCGCCGCGAAACGCGGCGGCCCGCCTGAATCTTGGTGCGGCGCTCGAGGCCGCAGGCGACGCCGCCAGCGCAGAGCGCGCCTATGTATCGCTGCTCGCGGCTGAGCCCGCGAATCCTTACGGCAACTACAACCTCGGGCGCCTGCGCCGCGCGCGCGGCGCGCTGCAGGACGCCGAGCGACTGTTGCGCGCCGCGCTGCGCAGCAAGCCGGATTTCGCGGACGCCCTGGTGGTGCTGGCGTACGTGCAGGAAGCGCAGGGCGATCTGCCCGCGGCCGCGAGCAGTCTTGCCGCGGCGCTGGCGTTGCGTCCGGACCTCGGCGGCAGCTGGTATCACTACGGCGAAGTGCTCTGGAAGCTGGACCGGTACGACGAAGCCGAGGTCGCGCTGCGCCGTACGCTGGAGATCGAACCGCGCTTCGTTCCCGCCTGGCACCTGCTGGGCAACATGCTGCGCGGCACCTCGCGCCTCGAGGACGCGCTGCAGGCCTTCGCGGCCGCACGGCGCCTTGAGCCGCTGCGCTTCGATCTGGAATCGATGGAGTTGCACACACTGACGCTGAGCGATACGCGCTCGGCCGAGGAGGTGTTCGCGCGGCACCGCGCGTTTGGCGAGCGCCTCGAGGCGGCGGTGCCGGCGTGCACCGCGCCTTACGGCAACTCGCGCGCACCCGAACGGCGCCTGCGCGTCGGCTATGTCTCGAGCGACTTCAAGCGGCATCCGGTGGCCTGGTTCATGCTTCCGCTGCTCGAGCGGCATGACCGCGCCCTGGTCGAGGTGGTCTGTTACTCGACCGGCGACAAGGTCGACGAGGTGACGGGCGCGCTGCGCGCCGTCGCGGATACCTGGCGCGAATGCCACACGCTCGAGGATGCCGCGCTGGGCGACCTCATCCGGCATGACGCGATCGATGTTCTGGTGGATCTCACCGGCCATGCCGGCGCCCTGCGGCTCGGGGTCTTTGCGCGCCAGCCGGCGCCCGTGCAGCTGAGCTGGCTGGGTTACCTGCACAGCACCGGGCTGAAGCGCATCGGCTACCGCCTGACCGACGCGCGCGCCGATCCGCCTGGGCGCAGCGACCGGCTGCACACCGAGAAATTGGTGCGGCTGCCCAGCTGCCAATGGTGCTTCCGCCCGCCTTACGCGGCCGATCCCGCGCCGCAACCGCCTTGCCTCGGCAACGGCTACGTCACCTTCGGTTCCTTCAACCACGCTCCCAAACTCTCGGCCACGGTGCGACGGCTCTGGGCCGAGTTGCTGCTGCGCATGCCGCAATCGCGGTTGCTGCTGGTGGGCGTGCCGGACGGGCGCGCGCGTGCGGACCTGCTGCACGAATTCGGCGCCGCGGGCGTCGGCGCCGAGCGCCTCAGCATCCTGCCGCGTGTCCCGCTGGGCGAGTACCTGCGGCAATTTGACGCCGTGGACATCGCCCTGGATACCACGCCCTATGGCGGCGGGACGACCACCTTCGACGCGTTGTGGATGGGTGTGCCCGTGCTGACGCTCGCAGGAGAGCGCCCGGCTGCGCGCAGCGCGGCGAGCATCCTCGGTGCGCTCGGGATGGATGACTGGATCGCGGCTTCCGGGGAGGAGTACCTGCAGCTTGCGCTCGCGCACGCCGCCGCCCCGGATCGCATCGCCGGCTTGCGCGCGTCCCTGCGCGAGAGAATGCGCGCCTCGCCGCTGATGGACGAGGCGCGTTTCGCGCGGGACGTGGAGGCGGCCTACCGCGGACTGTGGCGCGCCTGGTGCGGGCAGCGCATCCCGTAGAATGGCGCCTGGCTATTCCAGCGAGGCGAACATGTTCGGTGATTGGTTCAATACCAAGGAAGTCGACGCGGTGGCGGATGAGATCGTCGCCGATCTGGCCAAGCGCTTGCCGCCGATGCCGGGCCCGCACACGCGCAAGACCGCGGACCGGCTGCGCAAGACGCATGACGTGATTTTCGCCCGGCTGGAGCAGTTCGCGCGCTCGCGCAAGCTCAACATCTACAAGAAGGCGCGGCTCGGCAACCGGGTGCGCTGGGCGTTGCGCGAAGCCGGCTATGCCCCCGACTTCACCGACTCGCTCAGCTACGAGCTGGTCACCGTCGCAACGCTGGCTTCGCGGCAAGCGGGCAAGACGGGCGGCTGACGCCGCGCATGCTCGGCTGGCTGTTCGGCAAGTCGCCGCGGTCCGCGCCGGCGACCGACGCCCGCGCGGCGCTGGCGCAGGCGTATGCGCACCACCAGGCGGGACGACCGGACGAGGCGCGTGCAGGCTATGAAGCCCTGCTGGCCGCAGAGCCGGCCAACTTCGACGCCGCGCACCTGCTCGCCGTGCTCGAGCTGCAGGCGGGCCGGCCGCAACAGGCGGTGGCGGCAGCGCGCCTGGCGGTGCAGGCGCAACCGACCGATGCCAATGCCTGCAACACGCTGGGTGAGGCCTGCCGGGCCGCCGGCGCACTTGCCGACGCCGAAGCCGCGTACCGCCAGTCCATCGCGCTGGGTCCCAACATACTCGGGGCATACCTCAATCTGGGCAACCTGCTGCGCCGCCTCGGGCGCGGGGCGGAGGCGCTGGAGTGCTACGCGGCGGCGGTAGGCCTGCACCCCGAGCTCGCGGATACCCATCTCCACCTCGGCGAAGCGCTCGCGGCGCAGGGCCGGGTCAAGGACGCCGCGGCTGCGTTTCGCAGCGCGCTCGAGCGCAACGCGGACTTGGCGCCGGCGCATGCCGGGCTCGGCAACGCCCTCCTGGTGCTGGGAGACGGGGACGAAGCGCTCGCTGCATGCAAGCGCGCGCTGGCCCTGCGCCCGGACCTCGCCATCATGCATTTCCATGCCGCCAACGCGCTGCGCGCGAAAGGCTTTGAAGCCGAAGCGATTGCCGCGTACCAGGCGGCAATCGAGCGCGACGCGCGCCTGGTGCAAGCGCACAACAATCTGGGCAACGTGTTCCGGCACCAGGGCAGGACCGAGGAGGCGCTCCTGTGCTACGAGCAGGCACTGACGCACAGGCCGGACTTCGCCGAAGCCCTGCTGAACGCGGCGCAGCTGCTGCGCGAAAATCGGCGCCTGGCTGACGCTGTCGCGGCGTACCGCGTGCTGCTCGAGGCGCGGCCCGAGATGGCCGAGGCGCACTTCGACCTGGGCAACGCGCTCAAAGGCATGGGCGATGCGCAGGCCGCGCTGGCCTGCTACGCCAAGGCGCTCGAGCTCGATCCCGACTTCGCGGAGGCGCGCTGGGCGCTCGCCATGGCGTGCGTGCCCATGGTGGCCGAGAGCGAATCCGAGCTCGAGGCGAGCCGAACCGCCTTCGCCGCGGAACTGGTGGCGCTCGAGCGCTGGTGCGGCGAGCGTGGCGCCGAGAAAGCGGCGCGCGCGGTCGGCACGCAGCAACCGTTTTACCTCGCCTACCAGGAGGCGGACCATCGCGAGCCGATGGCGCGCTACGGAGCGCTCTGCACGCAATTGATGGGGGACTGGCAACAGGCCACCGGGCTGCCGGTGCCGGCGCGCGTTACGCGCGCGCAGACCCGCGTCGGCATCGTGTCCGCGCACATCAGCGACCATTCGGTGTGGAACGCGATCGTCAAGGGCTGGCTGCAGAATCTTGACCGCACGCGCTATGACCTGCGCCTGTTCCACCTGGGCAACGCGCATGACGTCGAGACCGCGCTCGCCAAGACCCTGGCCACGCACTACGCCTACGGCAAGACCGACATTGTCGAGTGGACCCAGGTGATTCTCGGCCATCAGCTGGATGTGCTGATCTATCCCGAAATCGGTATGGATGCGACCACCGCGAAGCTCGCCAGCCTGCGCCTGGCACCGGTGCAGGCGGCGTCGTGGGGTCACCCCCACACCACCGGGCTGCCGACCATCGACTACTTCCTCTCGGCGCAGGCGCTGGAGCCGCTGCAGGCCGACGCGCATTACACCGAGCGGCTGGTCCGACTGCCGGGCCTGGGGTGCTGCACCCAGCCGGTGCGCATCGCGGCTGCGCAACTGGATCCCGGGACGCTCGGCATCCGTGCGGGCGTGCCGCTGTTGCTGTGTCCAGGCACGCCCTTCAAGTACGCGCCGCGCCGCGACGGCGTGCTCGTCGACATCGCGCGCCGCCTGGGCGAGTGCCAGTTCGTGTTCTTCATGCCGCAGCCAGCCGAGCCGATGCAGCGACTGCGCCAGCGCCTGGAGCGCGCGTTTTCCGCCGCCGGGCTCGACCCCGCCGCGTTCCTGGTGTTCGTGCCCTGGCAGAACCGCGCCGCCTTTTACGGCCTGATGCAGGAGGCCGACGTGTGCCTGGACACCATTGGATTCTCGGGTTTCAACACTGCCCTGCAGGCGATCGAATGCGGCCTGCCGATCGTCGCCTGGGAGGGCGACTATCTGCGCGGGCGCCTGGCGAGCGGTGTGCTGCGCCACATCGGACTGGACGAATTGGTGACCCGATCCGAGGGCGCGTACGTGGACGCGGTGGTGGCGCTGGCACGCGATGCCGCCCACTGGGGCGGGGTGCGCGAGCGCCTGGTCGGGGCGCGCGACGGCCTTTACGGCGACCTCGAGCCGGTGCGGGCGCTGGAAAAGTTCTTCGATACCGCGGTCAGGAAGTAGCGTCGCCTCGCGCGGCGGCGGGCGCGAGGTCCGGCTCGCCGCAGTGCTGCAGGATCTCG
>JAABQT010000054.1 GCA_011391295.1 Betaproteobacteria bacterium | reverse complement strand
GTCCGGTCGGACTTGGCGGCGCCGCGCTGCAGCACCTCGGACAGCAGGTCGAGGTACTGCCGCTCGCCGGGATCGGGGTTCATACCGCGATCATCGCAAAAAGTTCGCGCGCGCTTTGGAACCGCTCTTCGGGCTCCTTGGCGAGCAGCCGGTCGACGATGCCCTGATAGCCGCCGAGCCGCCCAGGCAACCTCGGAATCGGCCCGTGCACGTGCTGGTACACCAGGCCCGCCGGACCTTCGTGCTCGTAGATTTTCTGACCGCTCAGCATCTCGTAGAAGATCACGCCCAGGCTGTACAGGTCGGAACGGTGATCGGCGGGCTTGCCCAGGCACTGTTCGGGGCTCATGTAGCGCGGCGTGGCGATCACCTCGCCGTGCCGTGTGAGCGCGAGTTTGGCGCCGAGATCCTTGGCCAGCCCGAAATCCACGATCACCGGCCGGCCGTTGTCGCGAAACAGGATGTTTTGCGGCTTGAGGTCGCGGTGAATGATGCCGTGCGCATGGATGGCGTCGAGCGCGCGTGCGATCTGCGAGGTGATACGCAGCGCCGCGAGCGAAGTGAGCCCTTCGTGGACGCGCGTCGCGAGCGTGCCGCCGGACAGGTACTCCATCGCGATGTAGGGGTGCTCGCCGGCAAAGCCCTGGTCGTAGATATGCGCGACATACTCGTTGTGCAGGCCGGCCACCAGCTTGTATTCCTGCACAAAGCGTTTGAAGAAGGTCTGGTCCGAGCGCAGGTGCGGGTCGAGCACCTTGAGCACCAGCTGCAGGCCGTCCTGCTCGCGCTCCGCGAGGTACACCTGCGCCATTCCGCCCTCGCCGATCTTGCACAGGCTGCGGTAACCCGGAATGGCGCGGTCGTCGCGGTCCACCGGCGAGCCGAGCTTGCGCGAATCGAGCTGCGTGGTGCGTTGAAAAGCCGGCGTGCCGGTGGCCTCGGCGCGCCGCGTCTCCTGCTCGCGCAGCGCGCCTTCCACCGAGCGCGCCAGGCTTTCGGCGCTGAGCTCGGACTGGCGCAGGAAATCGGCGGCGCCCGCCTTCATGCACGCGACCGCCAGAGGCTCGCCCCCGGTCCGGGTATGCACGATGACCGCGGGGGCCGCCATATCGCGCGCCAGTTCCGCGACCCAGTCCAGGCTTTCCTCGCCCCCCAGCTCGACGCCCAGCAGAACCGCGGCGTAGCGCTCATGCGCCAGCGCCGCTCGCGGGCTGCCGCGATCGCGCGGGTCCCACTCGTCCGTGAACGCCAGCGGCCAGCGCGCGCGCAGCATGCCGGCAAGCGTACTGCGGAACTCGCGCGAAGGGTCCACGATGAGAAAGCGCATAGGGGCGGCGTGGCGCGGGAATCCAGGCGAATCAGGGATCTGCCGCGAGGTGTACGAGCAGCCAGTCCGCGATGTCGGCGATTTCCTCGGCGCACACCGAGTGGGGCATGGCGTATTCGTGCCATTGCACGGCGTAGCCCAGGGATTGCAGCGCCGCGCGCGACCCGCGCGCGCGCGCGATGTCGATGAGCGGATCGAGCGTGCCGTGCGCCATGAATACCGGCGCACCGCGGTTGGCGTCGCTGCGCTGCGCCGCCAGCGTTGGCGCGAGTGGCAGGTAAGTCGAAAGCGCCAGCACACCCGCCAGGCGCTCGGCGTGGCGCAGACCGGTGTGCAGCGCGATGGCGCCGCCCTGCGAGAAGCCGGCCAGTACGATACGCGCCGCAGCGATGCCGCGCGCTCGCTCGCGTGCGATCAGCGCCTCGACCAGGGCCTGGGAGGCGCGGATGCCTGCCGCGTCCTCGGGTCCGCCGCCCATCTGCAGGATGTCGTACCACGCGCGCATGCTCATGCCCATGTTGATGGACACCGGGCGCACGGGTGCGTGCGGAAATATGAAGCGCAGCCTGATCTGCGCCGGCAGGCGCAGTTCCGGAACCAGCGCTTCGAAGTCGTGGCCGTCGGCGCCCAGTCCATGCAACCAGATCACCGCCGCGTCGGGCGCGCGCGCGGTCTCGATTTCGATCGCGTCGGGCGCTGGCGTCACGCCGGCTTCGGGCGCAGCGCCGACTTCGGCCTGAAGGCCTTCACCAGCGCCTCGTCGGTCTCGATGTAGGGGCCGCCGATCAGGTCGACGCAATAGGGCACCGCGGCGAACACGCCGTCCAGGGTTTCCTTGATCGCCTTCGGCTGGCCCGGCAGGTTGATGATCAGCGCCTGCTTCCTCACCACCGCGACCTGGCGCGACAGGATTGCCGTCGGCACATACTTCAGGCTCACGGCGCGCATCTGCTCGCCGAACCCGGGCATCACCTTGTCGGCCACCGCCAACGTCGCTTCGGGAGTGACGTCGCGGCGCGCCGGGCCGGTGCCGCCGGTGGTCAGCACCAGGTGGCAGCCCCGCACATCCACCAGGTCGACCAATGCCGCCTCGATCACCGCCTGCTCGTCCGGGATCAATCGTTCCTCGTACCGGATGCGCGGCGCGGTGACGGCTTTGCCCAGCCAGTCCTTCAACGCCGGGATGCCTTCGTCCTCGTAGACCCCGCGCGCGGCCCGGTCGCTGGCCGACAACAGGCCGACGATCAGCACCTCACCCACCGGCAGCCTCGCGCAGGACGCGGAACAGCTCGCGGCTGGCACGCGGCGGCTTGCCTTCGGCCTGCTCCTTGCGCGCGTTGCGGATCAGCGCGCGCAACTGCTGCAAATCGGCGGCGGCGTGCTCGTGCGCGAATTCGGTCAGCGCACCGTCGTCCTCGAGCAGGCGCACGCGCCAGTGCTCGAGGCGCTGGTGGCGGGCGCGTTCCTGTGCCGAGCCGCCCTCGACCGCCGCCAGCTGGGCGCGGATCGGCTCCGCGTCGACCTTGCGCATCAGCTTGCCGATGTACTGCATCTGCCGGCGCCGCGCCTCGTGGCTGTCGATGTGTCGCGCTTCGCGCACCGCCTGCGCCAGTGCCTGCGGCAGCACCATGCGCTCGAAGTGCGCGCCGGAAAGCCCGACCAGCGCCGCGCCGAGCGCCTGCAGCTCGTGCATTTCCAGCTTGCGCTTCGTTTTGCTGACGATTTCATCTTGCATCGCGCTGCTATGATAGCGCGCCATGAAAAACGGCGGCGTCTTCACCTACACGCAGGACCAGCTCAGGGATTTCGCCGCGCAGGTGCTGGCGCATGCGCGCCGCCTGGGCGCGAGCGCCTGCGAGTGCGACGTGTCGGAGGGACAGGGCCTGTCGGTCACCGTGCGCAAGGGCACGGTGGACACCATCGAGCACAGTCGCGACAAGGGCATCGGCGTCACCGTGTACTTGGGCGGGCGCCCGCGTGCGCGCCGCGGCCACGCCAGCACCTCGGATTTTTCCGCCGCCGCCCTGGCGCAGACCGTGCAAGCCGCGCTCGCCATCGCACGCCACACCAGCGAGGACGACTGCGCCGGCCCGCCCGAGCCCGAACTGCTGGCGCGCGACACGCCCGACCTCGACCTGTACCACCCCTGGAGGCTCGACACCGAGGAGGCCATCGACATCGCGCAGCGCTGCGAGGCCGCGGCGTTCGCCCTCTCGCCGAAGATCCGCAATTCGGAAGGCGCGTCCGTTTCGGCCCAGCATTCGCAGTTCGTGTTCGCCAACAGCCTGGGGTTCATGGCGGGATTTCCGGCCTCGCGCCACTCGCTTTACCTGTCGGTGATCGCGGAGGATGCCCGCGGCATGCAGCGCGATGACTGGGTCAGCGCCGCGCGCGTGCCGGCGCAACTGGCGGCTCCCGAGCCGCTGGGCCGCTACGCGGGCGAACGCGCGCTGGCGCGGCTCGGCGCGCGCCGCATCGGCACGCGCCAGGCGCCGGTGCTGTTCGAGGCGCCGCAGGCGGCGATGCTGCTGGGCAGTTTCGTGGCGGCCGCCAGCGGCGGCAATCTGTACCGCAAGGCGACGTTTCTCCTCGACTGCCTGGGCAAGGCGGTATTTGCCCCCGGCGTCACCCTGGAGGAGCGCCCGCTCGAGCCGCGCGCGCTCGCCAGCGCGCCGTTCGACGATGAAGGCGTGGCGACGCGCGCGCGCACCGTGGTGCGCGCCGGGGTGCTCGAGGGATATTTCCTCGGCTGCTACTCGGCGCGCAAGCTGGGCATGCAAAGTACCGGCAGCGCCGGGGGCAACCACAACCTGGCGCTGGCCGCGGACGGCCCGGACTTGCGCGGCATGCTCAAGCGCCTGCACCGCGGGCTGCTGGTCACGGATCTCCTCGGCCACGGGGTGAACCTGGTCACGGGCGACTACTCGCGCGGCGCCGCAGGCTACTGGGTGGAAAACGGGGAAATCGCGCACCCCGTGGAGGAAATCACCATTGCCGGCAATCTGAAGGACATGTTTCTGGGCATCGACGCGGTGGGCAGCGACACCGTGGTGCGCGGTTCGCGCAGCAGCGGCTCGATCCTGGTGCGCGAAATGACCATCGCCGGGGAGTAGACTGGGAGAACCCCGGCCGGGGCGCAGAGTCCAATCGACATCGGGATTGCGTAGCTATCGATAACCATCGCCATGGGGCCCGCCCTCAAGCCTGATGCGGATCGCGAGCACCCGGTCGTTGCCTGGGCCGGCATCCTCGCCATCCTCGCCGCCATCCTGTTGATCGCCTGGGCGGGCGTTGCAGTGCACGGCACCGCCGATCTGGAAGCCGCATTGTCGGATGACGAGCCGGGCGCGGCATCCACGCCGCGCGAGTCGCCGCCGCAGGGAGACCGGGAAAGGCGCGAGCAGGAACTCGAAAAGGCGGTGGCCGCGGGCCGCTGGGCGGGAGGATTCTCGCCCTGACCCAGACAGGGCGCGAGGCCGCTACGCTGTAAAGTCCAGCCGGTCGTTGCGCAGGACGCCGTAGATGCGCATGGCTGGACGGTGATGCAGTTCCAGCGGCGGCAGCGGCTGGGCGTCCAGCTCCAGTTCCGCCACCGACACTACGCCCATCACCGTATCCGAGAGCACGAGCTCGCCGGCGCGGGCGCGGTGCACCAGCCGTTCCGCGATGCTCACGCAGTCGCCAAACACCACCGCATTGCGCTGCCCGGCGGGTCCGGCTTCGCCATACACTGCCTCGCCGAGGTGCACGCCGAGCGCGATGGCCGTGCGCAGGCCGTATTCGCGCTCCCAGGACTGCACCACCGCGTCGAACTCGCTGAACAGTTGCTGCGCGGAGCGCACCGCGGCCCGCGCCAGGTCCGCGGGCGCGACGTCGCGGAATGCCGCCATCAGGGAATCATTGTGGGTCGCCATGGTCAGGCCGCCGTTCGCCGCCACCGCCTTGGCCGCGCAGTCGAAGAACTGGTCGGCAAGTGCCAGCACGCGCGCCGGCTCGAGCATCTCGGACATACGGGTGAAATTGCGCAATTCGGCGATCAGGATCACCGACTCCACGCGTGCCGCCGGCGGGTTGGTTGATTTAGCCAAGCAGCGCGATCAGTGCGACCACGAAGACGACGAGCGCGCCGGCCGCAAGGAAGATCAGCGACGCATCGGACACCGTGGGCAAATCCGGGTCGCGGGCCACCGGCTGCGCATGGTGCTCCTCGGCGCCTGCGTGCGGTGCCGCGTGCAACGCGCCGACCTTTTCATTGAACGCCGCAAAAAAATCCTGCGAGATCTTCTTCGCTGCCGCGTCCACCAGCCGCGAACCGATCTGCGCGAGCTTGCCCCCGACATTGGCCTTGACCTGATAGCTGAGCCTGGTGCCCTCGCCATCGGCCGCGAGTTGCACCTGCGCCGAGCCCTTGCCGAAGCCGGCGGCCCCGCCTTGCCCATCGAAAGCGATGGCGTAGGAGTGCGGCGGTTTGAGATCGGAGAGCGCGAGCTTGCCCTTGAACTTGGCGCTCACCGGGCCGATGCGCGCCACCATCAGCACCTGGTACTCGTTGTCCGCGAGGCGCTCGATCGACTCGCAGCCCGGTACGCAGGCCTTGAGCATCTCCGGATCGTTGAGCGCAGCCCAGGTATCGGCCTGCGTGGCCGGGATGCGCTCTTCACCGGTCAATTCCATGCTTTGCTCTCCCTTATTCGCGCCATCGGTCGGCTGAGCGTGCGCGCCAGTTCGACCAGGCTCTTCAGATTATGCACTGGCACGAACAAGTCCACATGCGGCAGCATGGCGCGCACCCCTGCCGGCTTGGCCTCGAACTTGTCGTAACGCAGCAGGGGATTGAGCCAGATCAGCGAACGGCAGGACATCGACAGGCGCTCCATCTCCTCGCCCAGGCCTTCGCCCGCCTCGCGGTCCAGGCCGTCGGAGACCAGCAGTACGCAGGCGTTCTGACCCAGCACGCGCCGCGCCCAGCGCCAGTTGAATTCGCGCAGGCAGACCCCGATGCGCGTGCCGCCCGACCAGTCCTTGATCGCGTCGGCCACGCGCGTCATTGCCACGTCCACGTCGCGGTGGCGCAACTGGCGCGTGACGTTGGTGAGCCGCGTGCCGAACACGAAGGTGTGCACGCGGTCGCGATCGTTGGTGAGCGCGTGCAGGAAATGCAGGAACATGCGCGCATAGGGATTCATCGAGCCCGAGATATCGCACAGCACCACCAGTGGCGGATGGATCTGCACCGGCCTGGAGCGCACCAGCGGGATCACGTCGCCGCCCTCGCGCAGCGACTCGCGCAGCGTGGCGCGCAGGTGTATGCGCCGGCCGCGCAGGTGGGGCGCGTGGCGCCGAGTGCGGATCAGGGGCAGGGGCAGGCGCAGCTGACGGATCATCTTCTTGGCTTCGGCCAGCTCGGCGGCGGACATGGTGTCGAAGTCCATGCGCTGCAGCACCTCGCGCGCCGAGAACGTGAGGCGCGCGTCCAGCTCCACTTTCTGCTCCTCGGGCTGCTCCTCGGGTTTTTTCTGTCCGAACAGCGCGTCGGTGAGGCGCTGGCTCTGCTGTTCCTCGGGCTTGGGCGTGCGGCCGTAGGCCTTGGGCAGCAGCAGCTGCATCATCTTCTCGGTTAGCTTCGGGTCGCGCCAGAACAGGCGGAAGGCCTGGTCGAATACCGGGCGCTGCTCCTCGCGCGACAGCAGCACCGCCGACATGGTCCAGTACCAGTCCTCGCGCCGCTCGGTGCCCGCGATCTCGAGGGCGCGCACGCAATCGAGAACGCGGTCCGGGCCGATGCGCAGCCCGGCGCCGCGCAGCAGGCGCGCGAAATGCATCACGTTCTCGGACAGCTTGCCGCGGGCCGCGGAGGGCGCGAGCTGCGGCAGCATCTAGGCCGCGGAGGCGGCGCTCTTTGCCTCGGTTACCAGGCGCGCGGCTTGCTCGCCGGCGATCTTCTCGATGTCGTCCTGGTACTTGAGCAGCACGCCGAGCGTGTTGTTGACGGTTTCCGGGTCGAGCGCGATCTGGTCCAGCGCCACCAGGCAGTTGGCCCAGTCGATGGTCTCGGCGACGCCTGGCAGCTTGAACAGGTCCACGCCGCGCAGGCGCTGTACGAACGCCACCACCTCCCGGGACAGCGCCGCCGAGGACTTGGGCGCCTTGCGCTTGAGGATTTCCAGCTCGCGGCGCGCGTCCGGGTAGTCCACCCAGTGGTAGAAGCACCGCCGCTTCACCGCGTCATGGATCTCGCGCGTGCGATTGGAGGTGATCACCACGATCGGCGGCTCGGCGGCCTTGAGCGTGCCGATCTCCGGCACCGTGATCTGCCAGTCCGAAAGCACTTCCAGCAGGTAGGCCTCGAACGGCTCGTCGGTGCGGTCCAGCTCGTCGATCAGCAGCACCGGCGCCGCGCCCGGCTTGCCCTCGAGCGCCAGGGCCAGCGGCCGCTTGATGAGGAAGCGCTGCTCGAAGATGTCGTGCGACATCTGGTCCTTGGATTTCTCGCCGGCGGCCTCCGCCAGCCGGATCTCGATCATCTGGCGCGGGTAATTCCACTCGTAGGCGGCCTGCGCGATGTCCAGGCCCTCGTAGCACTGCAGGCGGATCAGTTCGCGTCCCAGCGACCGGGCGATGACCTTCGCGATCTCGGTCTTGCCGGTGCCGGCCTCGCCCTCGAGAAACAGCGGGCGCTGCATGGCGAGCGACAGGTACAGCGCGGTGGCCAGGCTGCGGTCGGCGACGTAGTCGCCCGAGGTGAGCAGCGTGAGGGTCTCGTCGATCGAGGTGGGGATAGAGGCGGGCAGTGGTTTGGGCATGAAAAAGCCCGCTCGAGGCGGGCTTGCTCCAGCGAGTGGCTATTCTATTTCATCGCGGCTTCGACCGCGCGCTTGGCCATCACCGTGATCAGGTGGGCGCGGTACTCGGCGGAGGCGTGCAGGTCGGCGTTCAGCCCGTCCGGCTTGATCTTCAGGCTGGCCACCGACTCGGGCGCGAACTTGGCGCTCAGCGCCTTTTCCATTTCGGCCAGGCGCTGCGCGCAGGGTCCCGCGCCCGTCACCGCCACGCGCACGCCGGCCCCGGTGTCGGCCACGAACACGCCGACGATGGCGAAGCGCGAAGCCTGGTTCTTGAATTTCATGTAGGCGGCGCGCTTGGGGATCGGAAAGCTCACCGAGGTGATGATTTCGCCGGGCTTGAGCGCGGTTTCGTACAGGCCCTTGAAAAACTTGTCGGCCGCATACGTGCCCTTGGTGGTGGTGATGGTGGCCCCGAGACCCAGCACCGCCGCCGGATAGTCGGCCGCCGGGTCGCTGTTGGCGAGCGCCCCGCCCAGGGTGCCCATGTTGCGCACCTGCCGGTCGCCGATCATGCCGGCGAGCGCGGCCAGCGCGGGAATCGCCTTGTTCACCTCGGCCGAGCCCGCCACTTCCGCGTGGCGCGTCATGGCGCCGATGGTGACGGACTTGGCGTCGACCTTGATGCCGGCGAGGTCCTTGATCATGCCGAGGTCGACGATGTCCGTCGGCGCGGCCAGGCGCAGCTTCATCGCCTGCACCAGCGACTGGCCGCCGGCGAGGAGTTTTGCGTCTGCGCTCTTGGCCGCCAGCGCCGCGGCGTCGTTCACATTGGACGGACGGTGGTAGTTGAA
>JAABQT010000053.1 GCA_011391295.1 Betaproteobacteria bacterium | reverse complement strand
CACAGCCGAGCCAGGGCCAATGCCTCCCGCAATCGCTGCGCCGGGCTCGCGGATTTACTGCGGTACTGCAGCGCGCACAGCGCCCCGGAGGCCACCGCAGCGGCGACTCGCTCGGTACTCTCCGGCGTAATGGCGTACAGGCCGCGCAGCTTCATCGGCGGGGCAAGTATTGGCCACTGCCGGGCTTGAAGCCGCGCTCGAGCGCGCGCCAGGTATATGCCTGCGCCGCCCGCACTGCTTCGGGCACTGCGTCGCCCAGCGCCAGCCGCGCGGCGATCGCCGAGGCGAGGGTGCAGCCCGAGCCGTGGTAACTCGCGTTCAGGCGCGGCCAGCGGTCCTCGCGCACCACGCCGCGCGCGTCATGCAGCGTGTTCACCACCTCGGGCGTGTCCGCGTGCGTGCCGGTGACCAGGACGTAGCGGCAGCCCAGCGCCAGCAGCGCGTCCACCCCGCCGAGCGCACGCGCTTCCAGGCGGTTCGGCGTGATCACGGTGGCGAGCGGCGCGAGCCGCGTGCGCAGGGCTTCGCGCAGGCGGTCGTCGGCGAGCGCGTCGCCGCGGCCCGAGGCGAGCACCGGATCGAGAACCACCGGCACGCGTGCGTGCGCGGCGAGCGCGTCCGCCACCACCGCGGCATTGGCGGCGCTGCCCAGCACGCCGAGCTTGAACGCCGCCACCGGCAGCTCGGCGAGCAGGTAGTGCGCCTGCTCGGCGACGAGCGCGGCGTCCACCGCCTGCAGGCGGTGCACGCCGTGCGTGTCCTGCACTGTGAGCGCGGTAAGCACCGACAGCGGATGGCAGCCCAGGCTGGCCAGCGTGAGCAAGTCGGCCTGCACGCCCGCGCCCCCGGTCGGATCGGAAGCCGCGAAGGCGAGGACATTCGGCGGAGCGGAAGGCATGGGGGGCGCGGCGCGGCCGCGGCGCGGAATACGCTAAGATGCCACACGATTTTAACTCAGCCCTCGCTCGCGCCTGATGACCGAAAGCCAAGTGCAGTACAAGACCTGGATGTGCCTGATCTGCGGCTTCCTTTACGACGAAGCCGCCGGGGCCCCGGACGAGGGCCTCGCCCCGGGCACGCGCTGGGACGACGTGCCCATCAACTGGACCTGCCCGGAATGCGGCGCACGCAAGGAAGATTTCGAGATGGTCGAGATCTGAGCGCGCGTCGCCGCGCTTGGACCTGAAGTTCCTTGGCGCGGCGTGGCGCGGGGTGGCGCTGCTGCCGCTGCGCCGCAAGCTCGCGATCCTCACCGCCGGCCTCGCCGCACTGCTGATCGCCGCGCTGTGGGTGGCGTGGTCCGACTACCGCGATGCGCATTTCGGCGAAGGGCACGTCGCCGCCGCGGGCGAACTGCGCATGCTGTCGCAGCGCCTGGCCAAGGCGGCACTGCGCGGCCTGCGCGGAGATGCCGAGGCTTTCGTGCAGATCCAGTCGAGCCGTGACGGCTTCGCCAACGCGCTGGCGCGCCTGGAGCGCGAGAACCGCGCCCCGCTGGCGCTGCAGGCGCTGGTCGCCGACTGGGAGCGCACCGAGAAGCATGCCGCCACGCTGCTGCGCGACCAGAAGCTGCTGACCGCGCTCGCCGGGGCCGCGGCGGGCATGGAGCGCGGCAACCCGCAGCTCCTGGAGCGCGCCGAGCGCGTGCAGAACCTGGCGCTCGCGCGCGGCGCATCGGCGGCGCAGGTCGCCGCGGCGAGCCGCCTGGTGATGCTTACGCAGCGCATGGCGCGCGGCGCGCAACAGCTGCTGGCAGCCGACAGCGTCGAGCCCGAGGTCGAGTTCCTGCTCGGCAAGGATGTGAACGAATTCCACGGCAAGCTCGGGCGCCTGCGCGCCGCGGCGCGCGACGATGACACGACGGCCGCTCTGGCCGCCCTCGGCGAGAGTTTTGGCGGTTACCGGGACGCGCTGGTGGCGGTGCTCGGCACGCGCGCGCGGCTGGCCGAAGCCAAGGCCGCGGCGAGCGCCATCCACACCGACTCCGAGCGGCTGCTGCAGGTGGTCGACGGCGTGGTGGCGGCCTATCGCGCCGCACCCGCCAGCGGCACCTACCAGGCCGCGCTTGCCGCGCTCGCGCTGGCGCTTGCCGGCACGCTGCTGCTGGCCGCGCTCGCACTGGTGCACGACGGGCGCCGCCAGCGCGAAAGCGCCACGCGGCGTCTCGTGGTGCTGCGCCGCTACCACGAGCGCGACCTCGAAGCGGTCGAGCAGCTGCGCCGCGACCTGGAGGGCCTCGCCGCGGGCGACCTTACCGTGCGTGCCGCGGTGGGCAGTGAAATCACCCACGCCGCCGCTGCCGCGCTGAACGACGCGCTCGATGGCTTGCGCGCGCTGGTGGCGCGCGTTGCGCTGGCCGCCGAGCGCGTGGGCGGGGCCGCGGGCGTGGCGCAGGCCGCGGCCGACGGGCTGCTCGATTCGGCGAAGCAGCAGTCGCAGCGCATCAAGGGCGCAAGCGCGCGCTCTCTGGGCATGGCGCGCACCGTCAACGATCTCTCGGCGCGCGCCAACCAGTCCGCGGATCTCGCGCGCGCATCGGTGACGGCGGCGGTGCAGGGGCGCCAGGCGGTGCAGGCGGCGCTCGCGGTGGTCGAGGACATCGGCCGGCGCGTGCGCGTCGCGGCGAAAAGCGTGGACCAGGTGCGCGGCGCCTCGCCGGAGATGGCCAAGACCGCCAACCTGCTCACGCAGGTCGCGACGCAGGCCGAGGCGCTCGGCAGCAGCGCCTCGGGCCGCACGTTGGTGGAGCTCGGCGAGCGGCTGCGCGAGCTGGCCGAGCGTATCGGGCAGGTTTCGAAGACCGCGCAGTCCCAGGGCGCGGCGGCGAGCGCCATCGCCGGCGGGGTGCGCGAGATGCTCTCCGGGGCGGAACAGGCAGCGGCGGCGGCGACGCGCGCGGCCGCCTCGGTGGAGGAGGTGGCCGGATTGCTGCGCGAGCTGCACGAGGCGCTGGAGAACTTGCGCTACTGAGGCAGGGTCGAAGGGCATGCGGTAAAATGGCGCCCGCGCGTGTCCTCGATCAACCTGACGCACCACTTCCTGATCGCCATGCCCAGCATGGCTGATCCGTACTTTGCCAAGAGCCTGACTTACGTCTGCGAGCATAACGACCGGGGCGCGCTCGGCGTGGTGGTCAACCGCCCCATCGACATGACCCTGCAGGCGCTGTTCGAGCGCCTGTCGCTCACGCTCAAGGACCGCGAACTGTCGGATGCCCCGATCTACTTTGGCGGCCCGGTGCAGACCGACCGCGGCTTCGTCCTGCACGAACCTGCCGGCAACTGGCAGTCGACGCTCAAGGTGGGCGAGGCCGTGGGCCTCACCACCTCCAAGGACATCCTGGAGGCGGTCGGCCGTGGCGAAGGCCCGGCGAAGATCCTGGTGACCCTGGGCTACGCCGGCTGGGCGGCGGGGCAGCTCGAGCACGAACTGGGCCAGAACGCCTGGCTCACGGTTGCCGCGCAGGACGCCATCATCTTCGACCTGCCTTGGGAGGAGCGCCTGCCAGCGGCAATGGAACTGCTCGGCATCGACTACGCGCGCCTGTCGGATTCGGCGGGACATGCCTGAGGCTGCTCGCACCGTCCTCGCCTTCGATTTCGGTTTGAAGCGTATTGGCGTCGCGATCGGCGAGCCCGAACTCGGCACCGCGCACCCGCTGCCCGGCATAGCCGCGCCGGGCTTCGCCGCGATCGAGAAGCTGGTGAAGGAATGGCGCCCCGCCATGCTGGTGGTCGGCCTGCCGGTGGCCGAGCGCGGCGAGCACCCGATGGCGCGCCGCGTGCAGCGCTTCGCGCGCCAGCTCGAAGGGCGTTTTCACCTGCCGGTGGCGCAAGTTGATGAACGCTACACCTCGGTCGAAGCCGAAAGCCTGCTGCGCGGCACCAGGCGCAAAGCGATCGACTCCGTGGCGGCGCAATTGATCCTCGAACAATATTTCCATGGCCAGCCTGCCTGACGCGGAACAGTTGTGCGAGCGGCTCGCGCGCGAGCTTGCGGCGCGCGTCGGGCCTTCTTGCGCCATGATCGGTATCCACACCGGCGGTGCCTGGGTGGCCGAGCGGCTGCACGCGGCGCTGGGGCTGAAGGAACCGCTCGGGCTGCTGGACATCGCGTTCTATCGCGATGACTACACCAAGCAGGGCCTGGCCAAGGACCCCAAGCGCTCCAAGATTCCCTTCGCGGTGGAAGGCAAGGATCTGCTGCTGGTGGACGACGTGCTGCATACCGGGCGCACGGTGCGCGCGGCGATCAACGAGCTGTTCGATTACGGCCGCCCCGCGTCGATCGTGCTGGTGGTGCTGGCCGAGCGCGACGGCCGGCAGCTGCCGATCTGCGCGCAGCACGCCGGCGCGAGAATAGAGGTACCCGCCGGCATGCGGCTGCGCCTGAAGCGCGACGATCAGGGCAGGCTCAGGCTGGAGTTCGTGCATGCAGCGTAACCCGCAGCTCAACGAGCACGGCGAACTGCAGCACCTGCTGTCGATCGAGGGGTTGCCGCGTGAAATCCTCCTGAAGATCCTGGACACCGCCGAGTCCTTCGCCGGGGTTACCGAGCGCGACATCAAGAAGGTGCCGCTGCTGCGCGGCAAGAGCGTGTTCAACCTGTTCTTCGAGGGCTCGACGCGCACGCGTACCACGTTCGAGATCGCCGCCAAGCGCCTGTCGGCCGACGTCATCAATCTGAACGTCGCCGTGAGCTCCACCTCCAAGGGCGAGTCGCTGCTCGATACCGTGGCCAATCTCTCGGCGATGCAGGCCGACATCTTCGTCGTGCGCCATGGCTCCTCCGGCGCGCCTTACCTGGTTGCGCGCCACGTGAAGCCGCACGAGCACGTGATCAACGCCGGCGACGGGCGCCACGCGCATCCCACGCAGGGCTTGCTCGACCTCTACACCATCCGCCATTACAAGAAGGACTTTGGCGCGCTCACGGTGGCGATCGTCGGCGACGTGCTGCATTCGCGCGTCGCGCGGTCCCTGATCCACGGCCTCACCACGCTCGGCGTGCCCGAAGTGCGCGTGATCGGGCCGCAGACGCTGATTCCCGCGGGCGCCGCCGCGCTCGGCGTGCGCGTGTGCCACTCCATGCGCGAGGGCCTGAAAGGCGCCGACGTGGTGGTGATGCTGCGGCTGCAGAACGAGCGTATGAGCGGGGCGCTGCTGCCCAGTGCGCAGGAATTCAACAAACATTACGGCATGACGGCCGAGAAGCTCGCGCTCGCCAAGGCGGACGCGATCGTCATGCATCCCGGGCCGATGAACCGTGGCGTGGAAATCGATTCCGCGGTGGCCGACGGACCGCACTCGGTGATCCTGCCGCAAGTCACTTTCGGCATCGCGGTGCGCATGGCGGTGATGAGCATGGTGGCGGGGGGCGGATGAAGCTCCTGGTGCAAGGCGGCAGGGTGATCGATCCGGCGAGCGGGCGCGACGCGCTGGGCGACGTATTCATCGCCGACGGCAAGATCGTGCAGGGCGGGGGCACACCCGATCGCACCGTCGACGCCAAAGGCCTGGTCGTCGCCCCGGGACTGATCGACCTTGCGGCGCGGCTGCGCGAGCCGGGCCACGAGCACAAAGCGACGCTCGAATCGGAAATGGACGCCGCGGTGGCGGGCGGCGTGACCAGCCTCGCCTGCCCGCCGGATACCGATCCGCCGCTGGACGAGCCGGGTCTGGTCGACATGCTGCGCCGCCGGGCAAAGGCGCTGTCGCGCGCGCGCGTCTATCCGGTGGGCGCGCTGACCGTGAAGCTCGCGGGCAAGCAGCTCACCGAGATGGCGGAGCTCGCCGAGGCGGGCTGCGTCGCGTTCTCGCAGGCCAACATGCCGGTCAGCGACACCCAGGTGCTGTGGCGCGCGCTGCAGTATGCAGCGACGTTCGGTTTTCCGGTGTGGTTGCGCGCCGAGGATGCGTGGCTCGCCAAGGACGGGGTGGCGCACGACGGCGAGGTGGCCACGCGCCTTGGCCTCGCCGGCATTCCGGTGTTCGCCGAAACCATCGCGCTGGCGCAGTTGTTCGAGCTGGTGCGCGCCACCGGCGCACGCGTGCACGTGTGCCGCATCTCGAGCGCGGCCGGCGTCGCCATGCTGCGCCGCGCGCGCCATGAGGGATTGCCGCTGACCTGTGACGTCGGTATCCATCACCTGCACCTGTCCGACATGGACCTGGGCTACTTCGACTCGCACTGCCGCCTCATGCCGCCGCTGCGCAGCCAGCGAGACCGCGATGCGCTCGCCGCCGCGCTCGCCGACGGCACCATCGACTGCGCGGTGTCGGACCACACGCCGGTGGACGAGGATCGCAAGCTGCTGCCGTTTGCGGAAGCCGAGCCCGGCGCCACCGGGTTGGAACTGCTGCTGCCGCTCGCGCTCAGGTGGGGGGTGGAGCGCAAGCTCAGCCTCGCGCAGACGCTGGCGCGCATCACCAGCGCGCCGGCGCGCATTCTGGGCGTGGCCTCGGGCCGCATCGAGCCCGGCGCGCCGGGAGACCTGATGGTGTTCGATCCCGAGGCGCATTGGCGCGTGTCGCCGGGAGAACTCCGCAGCCAGGGCAGGAATACGCCCTTCCTGGGCGTGGAACTCGCGGGGCGCGTGCGCACCACCATCGTTGCGGGCCACGTGGTTTTCGAAGCGTGAAGCGCATCGCGCTGCTGCTGGTATTCGTCGCGGGTTGCAGTTCGACGCCCGAAAAGCGCCCCGGCGGCTACTACAAGGACGACGGCCCCCCGGGGCGCGTGCCGGACCTGGCGTCTGTTCCGGACGCTGTACCGCGGCATGAGTCGCTGCACCGCTGGGCCAACCGGCCCTACGACGCGCTGGGCAAGCGCTACGTGCCGCTCACGCGCGTCGGTCCGTTCCAGCAGCGCGGCGCGGCGAGCTGGTACGGCAAGCGTTTCCACGGCAACTCCACCTCCAGCGGCGAGAAGTACGACATGTACAAGATGAGCGCGGCGCACTCGATCCTGCCGATCCCGAGTTACGCTCGCGTCACCAACCTCGCCAACGGCAGGACCGTGGTGGTGCGCGTCAACGATCGCGGACCGTTCCACGCCGGGCGCATCATCGACCTGTCCTACGCCGCCGCCTACAAGCTCGGCTACGTGGCGGCCGGCAGTGCGCGGGTCCTGGTCGAGCAACTCGTTCCGGGCGGCGCGCCGCTCGCGCTGCGGTAGTTTTCTTCGCATGCGCGCGCTTTTCTTCGCGGCGGCCCTGCTTTCCTTCCTCGCCGCGGCGCACGCGCAGGCGCAGACCCAGACCGGGCCGCAGCTCGCGGGCAAAGCCTGGGTGCTGGCGGACCTGAGCAGCGGGCAGGTGCTGGCGGAGGAGAAGGCCGACGAGCGTTTTGCCCCTGCCTCGCTCACCAAGCTGATGACTGCCTACGTGGTGTTCAGCGCGCTGCGGGAAAAAGCCCTCGCCGCCACCGCTACGGTGCAGGTCTCGGAGCGCGCCTGGCACACGGGAGGCTCGCGCATGTTCATCCAGCCGGACAAGCCGGTCAGCGTGCAGGAGCTGCTCCTCGGCCTGGTGGTGCACTCGGGCAACGATGCCGCGCTCGCGCTCGCCGAAGCGCTCGCCGGCTCGGAGGCCGCGTTCGTCGCGCTGATGAACCGCGAGGCGGCGCGCTTGGGCATGGCGCACACCACCTATGCCAACGCCACCGGCCTGTCTGCGCCGGGGCATGCGAGCACGGCGCGCGACCTGTACCTGCTGGCCGCAGCGCTGATCCGGGATTTTCCGGACGAGTACGCGCGCTACTACGCGCAGAAGGAGTTCCGCTACAACGACATCACGCAGATGAACCGCAATCGCCTGTTGTGGCTC
This sequence comes from Betaproteobacteria bacterium, assembly GCA_011391295.1. Taxonomy (GTDB): domain Bacteria; phylum Pseudomonadota; class Gammaproteobacteria; order Burkholderiales; family SG8-39; genus JAABQT01. Next base: position 1,141 of record JAABQT010000053.1, on the reverse strand, counting down.
GACCCGAGCGTGGACGGGGTGAAGACCGGCTATACCGAAGACGCGGGCTACTGCCTGATCGCCTCGTCGCAGCGCGGCGGCCGGCGGCTGCTCTCGGTGCTGTTGGGCGCGAGCACCGAATACGCGCGTACGCAGGAATCGCAGAAGCTGTTGAACTGGGGCTACCAGAACTTCGATGGCGTGCAGCTCTACGCGCCGGGCGAGGCGGTGAAGTCGGTCGAAGTGTGGAAGGGCGCAGAGGCCACGGTGGCGGCGGGGTTTGCGCGCGGGCTGGTGCTCACCGTGCCCAAGGGCGCGGCGGGCAAGCTGCAGGCGGAGCTGCTGACGCTGCCGCCGGTACTGGCGCCGGTACCCAAGGGGCACAAAGTCGGCGTGCTGCGCGTCGCGCTGGGCGCCGAGCCGCTGGGGGAATACCCGGTGGTGGCACTGCAGCGCGTGGCTGCGGCGGGTTTTGTCGGCCGCGCCTGGGATACACTGCGTTTGTGGGTCAAGTAGCGGGGCCAGCATGGTTTTCCTGAACGGCAAGTTCCTCCCGATCGAGCAGGCGATGGTGCCGGTGCTCGATCGCGGCTTCATCTTCGGCGACGGCGTGTACGAGCTGATCCCGGTGTATTCGCGCGTGCCGTTTCGCATGGAAGAGCACCTGGCGCGGCTCGAGCGCAGCCTCGCGGCGGTGCGCATCCGCAATCCCTATGCGCGCGACAAATGGCGCGAGATCATCCGCGAGCTCGTCCGGCAGCAACCCTGGGAAGACCAGGGCGTGTACTTCCAGGTGACGCGCGGCGTGGCCAAGCGCGACCATGCCTTCCCGGCCGATGTCGAGCCTACGGTGTTCGTGATGTCCAATGCGCTGGTCAATCCGCCCAGGGAACTGGTGGACGAAGGCGTCGGTGCGGTCACCGCGGTGGACAACCGCTGGCTGCGCTGCGACATCAAGTCGATCTCGCTGCTCGGCAATGTCCTCGCGCGCCAGGCGTCGGCGGACGCGGGCGCGGCGGAGACGATCCTGTTCCGCGACGGCAAGCTCACCGAGGCCTCGGCCTCCAACGTGTTCGTGGCGAAGAACGGCCTGCTGCTCTCGCCGCCGAAATCCAACCTGATCCTGCCGGGCATCACTTACGACGTGGTGGTGGAGATCGCG
>JAABQT010000052.1 GCA_011391295.1 Betaproteobacteria bacterium | reverse complement strand
TGAAGGACGGTTATTCGTTCCACGTCGATCACGCCGGACTGGAGCGCGAGTACCGCAACATGTTCGACACATACACGCGCATCTTTACGCGCCTGGGCCTTAAATTCCGCGCCGTAGCGGCGGATACCGGCCCGATCGGCGGCACCGGTTCGCACGAATTCCAGGTGCTGGCCGAGTCGGGCGAAGACTCGATCGCCTACTGCCCCGACTCCGACTATGCCGCCAACATCGAACTGGCCGAGGCGCTGGTCCCGGACGCGCCGCGACCCGCGCCTGGCGAGGCCATGCGAAAGTTGCCGACGCCCGGCAAGACGCGCTGCGAGGAGGTCGCCGACTTGCTCGAGCTGCCGCTCGCGCGCACGGTCAAAGCCATCGCGCTGATGCACGACGACGAGTTCCTGCTCCTGTTGCTGCGCGGCGACCACAACCTGAACGAGATCAAGGCGCAAAAGAACATCGGCCAGTTCCGCTTCGCCAGCGAAGGCGAGATCCGGCGCGCCCTGGACGTTGCGCCGGGATACATCGGCCCGGTCGGCGCCGGGACGCAGGTACGTATCGTCGCCGACCGGACGGTCGCCGCCATGGGCGACTTCGTTTGCGGGGCGAACGAAGAGGGCTTTCACCTCGCGGGCGTGAACTGGGGCCGGGATCTGCCGGAACCATCGCTGGTCGCCGACATCAGAAACGTCATGGACGGCGATTGCAGCCCCGACGGCAAGGGCACACTCAGGATCCAGCGCGGGATCGAGGTGGGGCAGATCTTCCAGCTGCGCACCAAGTACTCCGAGGCGCTGAAAGCCAACGTGCTCGATGAAAATGGGGCGTCGCGACCCATGGAAATGGGCTGTTATGGCATCGGCGTGACGCGCGTCGTGGCGGCGGCCATCGAGCAGGGGAACGACGAGCGCGGCATCGTGCTGCCGATGGCGCTGGCCCCGTTCTCCACCTGCCTGGTGCCGATTGCCTACGCCAAGAGCGATCTGGTGCGCGCCGCCGCCGACCAGCTCTACGCCGACCTGCGGGCCGCTGGCGTCGACGTGCTGTTGGACGACCGCGACGCTCGCCCGGGCGTGCTGTTCGCGGACATGGATCTGATCGGGATCCCGCACCGCATCGTGCTCTCCGAGCGCGGCCTCGCCGCCGGGGAGGCGGAGTACAAGTCGCGGCTCGCCGAGCAACCGCAGGCCGTGCCGCTGGCGCAGGCGGTCGACTTCCTCAAGGATCGCCTCGCCGCCGCATGATGCGCGCCAGTGCCCTGGCCGCCGTCTTCGCCGCCGGCCTGTCCGCCCCGAGCGTTGCTCACGCGGGCGCGCAGACCTACGAACCCCTCGCCGAGAGCCTGCGCGGCCGGCTGTCGGCCGCCATTGCCGACCGGTCGGTGCCCGAGCTGCAGTTTCGCGTGCGCGAGGACGGGCACAAGTGGATCTTCGAGATGTCGCGGCGACTGGAAAAACGCATTGCCGATCGCAGGCAGCGTCTCGAATTGCTGCGCACGATTCATTTCGAAGCGCAGCGCGCGGGCCTCGATCCGCAGTTGGTGCTGGGCGTGATCGAGGTAGAAAGCAATTTTCGCAAGTACGCGGTCTCCAGGGCAGGGGCCCGCGGCTACATGCAGGTCATGCCGTTCTGGACCAGGCTGATCGGCGCACGCCACCACAACCTGTTCCATTTGAGGACCAACCTGCGTTTCGGCTGCGTGATCCTGCGGTACTACCTCGATCGGGAGACGGGGGACTACTTCCGCGCCCTCGGGCGCTACAACGGCAGCGTCGGAAAGCCGGACTACCCGCGCGCCGTACTGGCGGCATGGAAAGTGCGCTGGGGCTACATGGGCTCCACGAGCTGACATGATCCGCGCGCTGCTCGCCGGTCCGCGATTGCGCAGCTGGTTCTACGGCTATGGCGCGCCGGAACGCGGCAGCGTCGTGCTGGGTCATCGCCGCGTCTACATCCTGCCGACGCGCCTGGGCTGGCTCTACGCCGCGACGCTCGGCATCCTGCTCGTCGGCTCGATCAACTACGCCTTGCAGCTGGGCTTTGCCCTCACCTTCCTGCTGGCCGGCCTGGGGCTGGTCGCGATGGTGCACACCACGCGCAACCTGGCGCGCCTGGCGGTAAGCACGGGCCGCGCCGAGCCGGTGTTTGCCGGAGAGGCGGCGCAGTTCCGGCTGTACCTTGACAACCGGGCCCGCTACGACCGCCCCGCGCTGCTTGTACGCCACCAGCGCAGCGGCGCCCAGCTGGTCCTCGATCTCCCGGCCCGCCGCGTCGGCGAAGCGGTGTTGGCGGTGCCCACCTCGCGGCGCGGCTGGTTCGCGTTGACGCGCGTGATGTTCGAAACGCGCTTCCCGCTGGGCCTGTTCCGCGCCTGGAGCTACGTCGAGCCGGAGGCCCGCTGCCTCGTCTACCCGGCCCCGGAGCGCGCGCCGCTGCCTGCACCGGCGCCGGACACTGCGGCAGGCTCCGCGCGCACGCACACGCAGGGCAACGATGACTTCTCGGGCCTGCGCGCCTACCAGCCGCAGGACCCCCCGCGCCACGTGGCGTGGAAGGCGGTGGCGCGCACGGACGAGATGCTGACCAAGCAATTCAGCGGCGCGGCAGGCGCCGAACTCTGGCTGGATTGGGCCCAGTTGCCGACGCTCGACGTGGAGCGGCGCCTGTCGCGCCTCGCCGCCTGGGTGCTGGACGCCGAGCAGGCGGGCCTGCGCTACGGGCTGCGCCTGCCGGGAGCCGAGTTCGCGCCAGATCGGGGCGAAGCCCACCGCGGCGCCTGCCTGCAGGCACTTGCCCTGCACGAGGGCGCATGAGCGCCGCGCACCCGCTGGCACCCGAGCAGCGCGCCGTTGCTTCCCGCGACCTGGGCTGGCTGCTGCTTGCGCTGCTGCTGGTCGCAGCGCCGCACGCCTTGCGCATGCCGTGGTGGCTGACGCTGCTGGTACTCACGCTGTACGCCTGGCGCGCGCAGGTCGCCGTCGCGCGCGCCATCCTGCCGTCGCGCTGGCTGGTCCTCGCGATCGCGGCGCTGGCGATCGGCGCGGTGTACCTCGAGTACCGCACGCTGTTCGGACGCACCTCGGGCATCGTGCTGCTGGTGCTGTTCTCGGGATTGAAGCTGATGGAATTGCGCACGCATCGCGACGCGGCGGTGGCCGCGTTCCTGTGCTACTTCCTGGTGATGACCAACCTGCTGTACACGCAGAGCATTCCCACCACGCTGCTGATGGGCACGGCGCTGCTCGCGGTGACCGCCACGCTGGTGGGTCTGAGTGCACCGCAGCGGCCCATGCGCGCCAACCTGCGCACCGCCGGCCTGCTCCTGGCGCACGCGGCGCCGGCTGCACTGGTGCTGTTTCTGCTGTTTCCGCGCGTGCAGGGCCCGCTCTGGGGCCTGCCACAGGACGCCTACGCCGCCATGACCGGGCTCTCCGACAACATGTCCCCGGGCAACATTTCGCAGCTGGCGCAGTCGGATGCCATCGCGTTTCGCGCCGAGTTCGAGGGCGAGCCGCCCTCGCCCCGGGAACGCTACTGGCGCGGGCCGGTGCTGTGGGACTTCGACGGCCGCACCTGGCGCATGGGCCCGGGCTGGATCGCGCCATTCGAGCCGCCGCAGGGCGTCGGGCGCTATGAGTACGTCGTGACGCTGGAAGCGCACAACCGCGCCTGGCTGTTCGCGCTGGAAAGCGCGGCCAGCCTGCCGCCGCGCGCGCGCTACACCAACGACGGCATGGTGGTGTCCGCCACGCCGATCCGCACGCGCATGCGCTATGCGCTGGCATCGCTGGCCGAGCCGCAGCAGGACACGCGCGCGAGCGGCAGCAGCATCCGCCGCGCGCTCGACTTGCCGCCGGGCGCGAACCCGCGCGCGCGCGCGCTTGCGCAGCAGTGGCGCCAGGGCGCGCAGGATGAGACGCAGGTGCTGATGCGCGCCATCGCGTTCTTTCGCGACAGCCGCCTCGGCTATACGCTCGAGCCGCCCCTGCTCGGGCGCGAGTCGGTGGACGAATTCCTGTTCGACGCGCGCGAGGGCTTCTGCGAGCATTTTTCCTCCGCCTTCGTGTTTCTGATGCGCGCGGCCGGCGTGCCGGCGCGCGTGGTGACGGGCTACCAGGGCGGCGAGGTGAATTCCGTGGACCGCATCATCACCGTGCGCCAGTCGGACGCGCACGCCTGGGCGGAGGTGCATCTCGGCGGCCGCGGCTGGGTGCGCGTCGATCCTACCGCCGCGGCAGTCCCGGGCCGCGTGGACCTGGGGCTGAGTCGCGCGGCGCGCCAGGGCGACCCGGTGCCGCTCCTGATGCGGCCCCAGCTCGAGTGGTTGCGCGGCATGCGCAGCAACTGGGAAGCTCTCGCGCACCGCTGGAACGTCTGGGTGCTCGGCTACGGCGTGGAGCGCCAGCGCGACCTGATGACCAGCCTGGGCATGCGCGACGTCGACTGGCGCAAGCTGACCGCGGCCATGGCCTCGATCCTCGGCGTGTTCACACTGGTGCTGCTCGCCTGGTCCCTGCGCCGCCTGGCGCGGCCCGACCCGGTGCAACGCGCCTGGCAGGCCTTTTGCCGCAAGCTCGGCGGCAGCGGCATGGCGCGGGCGCCGGCCGAAGGACCGCGCGACTTTTCCGAGCGCGCCGCGCGACAACTGCCTGCCGCCGCGGCCGCGATACACGCCATCGCCGCGCTCTACATCGGCGCGCGCTACGGGCGCGACGCCGCGCGCGAGCGTGTTGCGGAACTCGAGCGCCGGGTGCGCGAATTGCGCGTCGCATGAGCGCCGTGCGCGCCGCTGTGGCCCTGCTCCTGCTGCTGGCGGCAGCGCCGGCGCGCGCCGACGAGCCGGCCGGTGAGACGTACGCGCTGCACCCGGACGCACAGGAATTCATTCGCGAGCTCGTGGAGCGACATGCCTTCGATGCGGACGAGTTGCGCGCCGTGTTCTCGGGCGCCCGGCGCCAGGACGCCGTGCTGGCGGCAATGCGCGCGCAGCCCGAAACGCAGTCGCGCTCCTGGGCCGAATATCGGGCCATGTTCGTCAACGAGCGCCACCTGCGCGCCGGACTGGCCTTCTGGCGGGAGCATGCCGGACAACTGGCGCGCGCGCGCCGCACTTACGGCGTGCCGGAGGAAATCATCGTCGCCATCATCGGCGTGGAGACCTTCTACGGGCGCAATACCGGCCGCTGGCGCGTGATCGACGCGCTCGCCACGCTCGCTTTCGATTACCCGCCGCGCGCGCCGTTCTTTCGCGGCGAGCTGGAGAACTACCTGCTGTTCACGCGCAAGACGGAACTCGACGTGTTCGCCGTGAAGGGTTCCTACGCCGGTGCCATCGGCATCCCGCAGTTCATGCCCGGGAGCTACCTGCACTACGCCGTGGATTTCGACGGCGACGGCCGGACCGACCTGCAGGGCAATGCGAGCGACGCGATCGGCAGCGTGGCCAACTTCCTCCGCCGCCACGGCTGGCGGCCGGGCGAGGCGGTGCAGCGCGGCGCCCGCGTCTCCGGCGAAGGCTATCGCGCTTATGCCGACGGCAATCCGCTGCCGCGCCATACGCTCGAGGAACTGGCCCTGGCCGGTGTCGAGGCGCGCGGCGCGCCGCTCCCCGCGGAGGCGCGCGCCGCGCTGCTGAGACTGGAAACGCCGCGGCGGCCGGACGATTTCCGCATCGGCCTGCAAAATTACTACGTGCTCACGCGCTACAACCGCAGCTTGTTCTACGCGCTATCGGTGGCCGACCTCGCGGAGGCCCTGCGCGCGGCGCGCTCAAGGAAGCCGGCGACGCAGAAGTAGCGCGAACTCAGGACGGGCGCTCGACCGGGAGATAGCGTGCCGGATCCACCGGCTTGCCGGACTTGCGGATCTCGAAGTGCAGCTTCGGGCGATCGGCGTCGGTATCGCCCAGCTCCGCGATGCGCTGGCCACGCGATACCGTCTGCCCTTCCTTGACCAGGATTTCGCGATTGTGCGCGTACACGCTGCTGAAGCCGTTTTCGTGGCGAATCACGATCAGCTTGCCGAAGCCGCGGATGCCGGTGCCCGTGTATAGCACCTGGCCCGCGGCTGCGGCCACCACCGCGTCGCCCGGCTTGCCGCCGATATCCACCCCTTTGCTGCCGGACTCCGTGTAGCCGGCGAGCACGCTGCCGCGCGCCGGCCAGACGAAATCGATGGATTCCGGGTCGCGACCCGCCGCCGCGGGCTTCGCCGGCTCGGGCTTCGCAGGCTCGGCAGGTGCCAGCGCCACCGGCTTGGGGGCCGCAGGCGCGATCGCGGGCGCGCCGGCCGACGGCTCGCCCTTGGAGAGCAGCGCCAGGTTGTCCACCGAGTAAGGCAGGCGCAGCGCCAGGGGCGTGGTCTTGGTGCTGCCGTCGCCGCGGCCTTGCTCCGCGGCAGCGGCACCCTCGAGCGGGCGCGCTTCCAGCGACGCGCTGCCGCGCGCGGCGCCCACCCGCACTGACGGCTGGCCTTCGGGCGGCGCCACGCGGATCACCTGGCCTACCGAGATCTTGGTCGGATCCTCGAGCTTGTTCCATTGCGCGACTTCGCGGTAATCCGCGCCATGCTCCAGCGCGATGCTGTAGAGCGTGTCGCCACGCTTGATCATGTAATGGCCCGCGGGAACCGCGGGCGCTGCCGGCGCTGCGGCCACCGCACCCGGCGCCGCAGCAGCCTGCTTCGGGGCCGCCATGGGCCGCAAATCGTCCACCGGCGCCTGCTCGGACACCGAACCGCAGCCGGCCACGGCGGTGACCGCGGCGGCCAGCACAGTTGTCATACAAAGCTTTTGCAGATTCGTCACAGTTTCCCTGTCTCCAGCGGCACAAAGCGTACGGCTTCGAGGACCGTTTGGGTGATGCCCCGTGCGCCGCGCTCGTAGAGCGCGAGGCGTTGCGCGCCGTGCGATGCGTCCGGCGATTTGAGCGGCAGCACCATTCTGCCATCCGGCGCCAATTGACGTAAGAGGGCCTGCGGCAACGCGGGCGCCGCCGCCGCAACGATGATCGAATCGAAGGGCGCCGCCTTCTCCAGTCCGAAGTTGCCGTCGCCGTGCGTCATGCGCAGCTTGGACAGGCGCAGGCCGCGAAGATTCGCGCGCGCACGCTCAAGCAGCGCGTGGATGCGTTCCACCGAATAGACCTCGCGCGCAAGCTGCGCCAGCACCGCGGCCTGGTAGCCGCAGCCGGTGCCCACTTCGAGCACCTTGCCGAGCTCCCGGCCGGCGGCCAGCGCCTCGATCATGCGCGCCACCACATACGGCTGGGAGATGGTCTGGCCAAAGCCGATCGGCAGCGCGGTGTCCTCGTACGCGCGGCTCGCCAGCGCTTCGTCCACGAACAGGTGCCGCGGCACCGACCCCATCGCCGCCAGCACCTGCGCGTCACGGATGCCGGCGTCGCGCAAGCGCTCGACCATGCGCGCGCGCGTGCGTTGCGAGGTCATGCCGACGCCAGCCACGTCGCGCGGCATGCCGGCGTTCATCGCCCGAGCCACGCGCGTATCGGCGCGTCCTGGGCGTGAAAGGTGAGATCCACCTGCAGTGGCGTCACCGAGACGCGACGGCTCGCCACGGCGTGAAAGTCCGTCCCCGGTCCGGCGTCCGCGGCCGCCCCGGCGGCGCCGATCCAGTACGCCTGCTCGCCGCGCGGCGTGCGCATTTTCACCACCGGCTCGGCCTTGTGCCTACGGCCCAGGCGCGTCACTTCGAGCGCGCCGAGTTCCGAGGGCGCCACGTCGGGCACATTTACGTTGAGCAGCACCGGATGCTCCAGCGGCGCGCGCTGCAGGCGCTCCACCAGTTGCTGCACCACCTGCGCCGCGCTTTCCAGGTAATGCGCCTCCTTGCTCGCCAGCGACACCGCGAGCGACGGAATGCCGAGAAGAAAACCCTCCGTGGCCGCGGCCACCGTTCCCGAGTAGATCGTGTCGTCGCCCATGTTGGCGCCGAGATTGATGCCCGAGACCACGACGTCCGGCAAGAAATCGAGCAATCCGGTGACCGCAAGGTGCACGCAATCCGTGGGCGTGCCGTTGACGAAGAAGAAGCCGTTGGGCGCGCGGCGCACCGACAGCGGCCGGTCGAGCGTGAGGGAATTCGAAGCACCCGATCGGTCGCGCTCGGGCGCGACCACCGTCACCTCGGCCAGGGTGGACAGACGCTGCGCCAGCGCTTCGATGCCGGGGGAGAAGTAACCGTCGTCGTTGGATACCAGAATGCGCATGGGCCGGCCGATTCTAGCGGACGGCGATCTCCGGCCCTAGAACGATCGCGGCAGCCCCAGCACGTGCTCGGCAACGTAGGACAGGATCAGGTTGGTGGAAATCGGCGCCACCAGATACAGGCGCGACTCACGGAACTTGCGCTCCACGTCGTATTCGGCGGCGAAGCCGAAGCCGCCGTGGGTCTGCAGGCAGACGTTGGCGGCCTCCCAGGACGCCTTGGCGGCGAGGTGCTTCGCCATGTTGGCCTCCGCCCCGCAATGCTGCTTGGCGTCGTACAGCGCCGCTGCCTTGTAGCGCATGAGGTTCGCCGCCTCGATCTCCATGTAGGCCTCGGCGATCGGGAACTGCACGCCCTGGTTCTGGCCGATGGGCCGGTCGAAGACCACGCGCTCGTTCGCGTACTTCACCGCGCGCTCCACGAACCAGGCGCCGTCGCCGATGCACTCCGCCGCGATCAGGATCCTTTCGGCGTTCAGCCCGTCGAGGATGTACCTGAAGCCCTTGCCTTCCTCGCCGATCAGGTTCTCGGCCGGGATCTCGAGGTTGTCGAGGAACACCTCATTGGTTTCGTGGTTCACCATGTTGCGGATCGGCCGCATGCTCAGCCCCTTGCCCAGCGCCTCCTTCTTCTCCACCAGGAACACCGACATGCCGTCGGACTTCTTCTTCACCTCGACCAGCGGCGTGGTGCGCGCAAGCAGGATCATCAGGTCCGAGTGCTGCAGGCGCGAGGTCCATACCTTCTGGCCGTTCACGACATAGCGGTCGCCCTTTTTCACCGCCACAGTCTTGATCTTGGTCGTG
>JAABQT010000051.1 GCA_011391295.1 Betaproteobacteria bacterium | reverse complement strand
CAGCTCGCCTACGGCGACTTCCCGCTGCTCGACCGCGCCGCGTTCTCGATGGAATCGGGCGAGCGCATCGGCCTCATCGGCCGCAACGGCACCGGGAAATCGTCGCTGCTCTCCGTCATTACCGGCGCCGCGACGCTCGATGACGGCGAGCTGCGCAAGAGCGAAAGCCTGCGCCTCGCCTTCGTCGAGCAGGAGCCCAGGCTGCCGCACGCGCCCACGCTGCGCGCGAGCCTCTTGCTGCGCGGGCACATTCCGTCCATCCACGACGAGCGCGAGCGCTGGCAGGTGGAGGCGCGGCTCACCGAGTTCCTGCACCGCTTCGGCCTGGACGAAGAACTCTCGCCCGAGGCGGCCTCCGGCGGCGAGGCCAAGCGCGCGGCGCTCGCCCTGGCCTTCGCGCTGCAGCCCGACCTGCTGCTCCTCGATGAGCCGACCAACCACCTCGACATCGCCGGCATCGAGCAGCTCGAGACCTTGCTGATCCGTCAGCAGGCCGCGATCGTCGTCACCCACGACCGCGCATTCCTCGACCGCGTATGCACGCGCATCCTCGAACTGGACCGCGGCATGCTGCGTTCCTACCCGGGCAACTACTCCGCCTACGAGGCGGTGAAGGCGAACGAGCTCGCCTCGGAGGCGGTGGCGCAGCGCAAGTTCGACAAGTTCTGGGCCGAAGAGGAAATCTGGATCCGCAAAGGCGTGCAGGCGCGGCGCACGCGCAACGAAGGCCGCGTGCTGCGCCTGGAGCGCCTGCGCGAAGAGCGCGCGTCGCGGCGCGAGCGCCTCGGCTCGGTGAAGCTCTCGCTCTCCTCCGGGCAGCGCTCGGGCAAGCTGGTGGCGGAGCTGAAGGACGTGTGCAAGTCGTTTGCCGGGCGGCCCATCGTGCGCGGTCTCAATTTGCGCATCAGCCGGGGCGACCGCCTGGGCCTGGTCGGCGCCAACGGCGCAGGAAAGACCACGCTCATCAAGCTGATCCTCGGCACGCTCGAGCCCGATGCCGGCAGCGTGCGCCTCGGCACCAACGTCGAGCCGGCCTATTTCGACCAGATGCGTGAAGCGCTGGATCCGGAGCAGACCGTCGCCGAGACCATCGCCCCGGGTTCGGACTGGGTGGAGCTCTCCAGCGGGCGCAAGCACGTCATGAGCTACCTCGGCGATTTCCTGTTCCCGCCGCGCCGCGCGCACTCGCCGGTGCGCATGCTCTCCGGCGGGGAGCGCAACCGGTTGTTGCTGGCGCGGCTGTTCGCCAAACCCGCGAACGTGCTGGTGCTGGACGAACCGACCAACGACCTGGACATCGAGTCGCTCGAACTGCTCGAAGCGGCGCTGCAGGATTACGACGGCACCCTGCTGCTGGTGAGCCACGACCGCGCGTTCCTCGACAACGTGGTCACGCAGACGCTGGCGGCGGAAGGCGCCGGACTGTGGAAGGAATACGTCGGTGGCTACACGGACTGGGTACGCCAGCGCCCCGCGGCGGTGACCGAGGACAAGGCTGCCTCGAAAACGGCGGTGCGGGCCAAGGGCCGGGTGAAACTCTCCTACAAGGAAATGCGCGCGCTCGAGTCGCTGCCCGCCGAAATCCAAGCGCTCGAGGCCGAGCAGCGCTCGCTCGCGGCGACGATGGCGGCGCCCGAGTACTTCAGGCAGCCGGCGGACCGCCTGCGCGCCGACCAGCAGCGCAGTGGCGAGATCGAGGCCCTGCTGATGGACAAGCTCGAGCGCTGGGAGACGCTCGAGGCGAAGAGCAAGGCCGCCGCGTCCTAGGCGGCGCGCAGGCGCAGCACGCGCGCGCGCCAGACCGCGGCGCCGGCGGCGATGCCGCAGCCGGCGGCAAGCGCGAATGCCACCAGGTAGCTCCCCGTGCGGTCGAACAGGAAGCCTGCCATCCACGGCCCGATGGCGCTGCCCACGGCGGCGCCCATCAGGCCCACGCCGACAATGGTGCCAAAGTGCGGGCCGCCGAAGCGGTCGCTCACCATCGCCGGCATGAGCGACGCGGTGGCCGAATAGCCCAGGCCGAGGAGCACCGCGTAGCCGTAGATCGCCCAGGCCGTAGGCGCACCGGCGAGCGCGACCAGCGCCACCACCGCGCCCACCATGATGGCGATGCCCGCGGCGTACACATACTCGCGCTGCACGCGGTCCGAGAGCCAGCCGCCGCCGGTCTTTCCGACGATGCTCGCGGCGCCGACCACGCCGACCACCGAGGCGGCGACGATCGCGGCCACGCCCTGGTCGACGAGGTAGGCCACCTGGTGCACGTGCAGGGTCTGCGTGCAGACGTTGCCGAAGAAAAACGCCGCCAGCATCAGCCAGAAGGGCGAGCCGCGCATCGCCTCGGCGAGCGTGGCGTTGGACGGGGATTCATGCGCCGCGGCCGCGGGCTGCGGCGCGGGCCTGGGCGCCTGCGGTTGGCGCAGGAGATAGAGCGACGAGGGCACGATCCACAGCACGCAGATCACCCCGAGCACGCGGAACGCGGTGCGCCAGCCATAGGCGTCGATCAGCAGCTGCGTGAGCGGCACCACCAGCAGCATGCCCACGCCCACGCCCGAGCTGACGATGCCGAGCGCGAGGCCGAGCCGGTCCTGGAAATCGCGCTGCACCTGCACCAGCGCCGGCACCCAGCCCGCCGCCGCCACGGCGATGGCGGTGAACACGCCGAACGACAGATACAGCTGCCAGGGCTCGGTGATGGTGCTGTCGGCCCACAGCGCGAGGCCGAGCGCAACGCCGCCGACCGCCATCAACCTGAGCGGACGCAGCCGGTCGCACAGCATGCCGACCAGGGGATTGACCTCGCCGTGCACCAGCGTGAACACGGAGAACGCGCCGGCGAGCACCGAGCGGCTCCAGCCGAATTCCTGCAGCAGCGCGACCAGGATCACGCTGTAGGCGTACCAGACGCCGTAGGCGAGCGCGAGCGTGAGGGCGATGACGCCCAGGCTCAGCGCGCGGCGCGGCTGCGACAAGGCGGGGGTCAGCGCCGGGTCAGCTTATATGCCCTCGACGATGCGCATGTCGCGCACCAGGAATTTTCCGCCGCCGGCCTGGATCGCGGGTCCGGCGATTTTCGCGTACGCCGCGAGCGCATCGGTGTTGCTGAGCGAACGGTAGGTCACAACCATGTAGGCCTTGGCCATCGCAGTTTCCTCGGTGAAGTGGGATGAAGCGCCATTTTCCCACGGCGGGGAACGCCCACTGCGCAGTTTCGCCGCCGCGCCGCCATCGGCGCTATAGTCGGCGCATCCCGATCCTCAAGGAGCACCGCATGAGCACCTTTGCCAACCACGCCCTGCGCCAGCTGCGCGCGGGCAGGCTCGCCATCGGCCTGGGCCTGCGCCAGGCGCGCACCGTCGACGTCGGCCAGATCCTGAAGACCGCGGGCTTCGACTGGATGTTCATCGACTGCGAGCACAACTCGATGGGCACCGACACCGCCGCGCAGATCGCCTCCGCCGCGCTCGCCATCGGCATCACGCCGGTGGTGCGCGTCGCGGGCAAGGAACACTGGCTCTCCTCGCGCATGCTGGATAACGGCGCGCAGGGCATCGTCGTGCCGCATGTCGACACCGAACTCGAGGCGAAGCGCATTGCCGACCATTGCCGCTTTCCGCCCATTGGTCACCGCTCGATGGGCGGCGGGCTGCAGCAGCTCGGGTTCGCCTCGATGCCGGTGGGCGAGGCGGCGAGGATCGTGAACGAGGAGACGCTGGTGGTGGTGATGCTCGAATCGCCCCGCGGGATCGAGAACTGCGAGGCGATCGCCGCGGTGAAGGGCATCGATGCGCTGCTCATCGGCACCAACGATCTGTGCTTCGAGATGGGCATCCCCGGCAAGTTCGACGACCCGCGGGTGGCGGAGGCTTACACCAAGGTCATCGCTGCCTGCAAAAAGCACGGCAAATTCGCCGGCATGGGCGGCATGTACACCAAGGAATTGCTCGAGCGCTATGTCGGCATGGGCGTGCAGCTGATCCTGTCCGGGTCGGATTTTTCGCTGCTGCAGCAGGCCGCCACGGCGCGCGCGGGCATGGTGCGGGGGTTCGACAAGCACTCCTGAGCGCCCGGGCGCATCGCATCGCCAGCGTCGTGGCGACGGCGGCTAACTTCCCAGCAGCCTCCTGGCGAGCAACTCCTGCATGTCGCGCCGGCCATCCGCGATCAGGTACACGTACACGCGCTTGTCCTCCACCCGGTAGATGATCCGGTACGGCTTGAAGAACGTCTCCCTGTATTCACGCATTCCCAATGCGAGCAGCTCGCGCGGCCGGGCGCCGCGCAGGGGAAACCGGGAAAGCCCCGCGAGGGTGGCCTCGATTCTCTCCAGCACGTGGTCCGCCCTGGCCGGCGCGTCGTGCGCCGCGATCCAGTCGACGATCTCCTGGAGGTCGCGGACGGCGCCGGCCGTCAGCAGCACCTCGAAGCGCATCAGCGCTGCGACCGCTGTTTCCGAAGACGGCGGAATGCCTCTGCCACGGGTGTCACCTTGCCCTGTTCAATTTCCCGATTGCCCAGCGCAAGGATCTTGAGCAGCGCGAGCGTAGCCTGAGTTTGCTCGTAAGTCGCGACGTCCTGCATCACTGCCTTCGCCTCGCCGTTCTGCGTGATGATCAGCGGCTCGCGCTTTTCGCCGAGCTCGCGGATCAGCTCCGCAGCATTGGCCTTCACGTAGCTGATCGGCTTGACTCTGGTGGAATATTTCATCGGACCGAATTTAGTCCTTTTTCAGTTCCCCTGCAAGACCTCAGGCCCACATCCCCCGCAGCTTGGCCGCCACGTCGACCGGGGCGCTGGCGCACCGGCCGTCGTCTTGCACGCGTTCGTCCGACCAGCTGGTCTGCTCGAAGCAGGCCAGCACATTTTTCGTGAGGAAGCGGCTCTTCGCGCCGTACACGTGCCGGTCGCCCATGCGCGATTGCTGCGTCACGTAGTACTTCATCGGCGCGATCAGCTCGAGGTTCGTCTTGGCGCGCGTCATCGCCACGTACAGCAGGCGCCGCTCCTCCTCGATCTGCTCGGGCTTGCCGGCGGCGAATTCGTTGGGGAAGTTGCCGTCGGACACGTTCAGCAGGTGCACCGACTCCCACTCCTGGCCCTTGGCCGAATGCACGGTGGACAGGATGAGGTAGTCCTCGTCGAGCATCGGCGTGCCCGCGAGGTCGCCGCTCCTGGCGGGCGGGTCGAGCGCCATCTCGGTGAGGAATTTCTCGCGCGTGTCGAAACTCGTGGACACGCGCTCGAGCTGCAAGAGGTCCCCTGCCCTCACCTCGGGTGCGTCGTGCAGGCGCTCGAGCAGCGGCTCGTACCACTCGCGCACGCGCTGCAGCTGCCCCGGCCAGGCAGTATCCGCACCACCGAGAAACAGCATCAGCGCATCGAACGCGGCCGAACCGGTGTTCAGCGCCTGCCAGCGGTGGCTCGCGGCTTCGAAGCCGGCATAGGCCCGCTCCGCGCCCTTCGGCCCGACGCCCGGCAGGAGCTGCAGCGCGCGCCAGGCCGCGACGCGGTTCTTCGGGTTGTCCGCCCAGCGCAGCACCGCCAGCGCGTCCTTCACGTGCGCCGCCTCCAGGAACTTGAGGCCGCCGTACTTCACGTAGGGAATGTTCCGCCGCACCAGTTCGAGCTCCAGCACGTCCGCGTGGTGCGAGGAGCGAAACAGCACCGCCTGGCGCTTGAGTTCCACGCCCTGCTCGCGCGCTTCCAGCACCCGCGTCACCACGTATGCGGCTTGCGCCGCGTCATCCGCCACCGTCACGTAGCGCGGCTTGCCGCCCTGCGGCTTTGCGCAACGCAGTTCCTTCTGGTATTGCCTGGAGGCCTCGCGCATCAGCGCGTTGGCGGCATCGAGCACCGGCTGCGTGGAGCGGTAGTTCTCCTCGAGCTTGAGCACGCTCGCCGCGTAGCGCTGCTCGAATTCGAGGATGTTCTCCACCGTGGCGGCGCGAAAAGAGTAGATCGCCTGCGCGTCGTCGCCCACCACCGTCAGCCCCGCGCCCGCCGGGCGCAGGCGCTGCAGGATCTCCGCCTGCAGCACGTTGGTGTCCTGGTACTCATCCACCAGCACGTGGTCCCAGGCGGCGCTCATCCCGCGCGCGAGTTCCGCGTCCTCCACCATCGCGTGCCAATAGAGCAGCAGGTCGTCGTAGTCGAGCGCCTGGCTGGCCAGCTTGCGCTCCACGTAGGCGCCGAACAGTTTCTTCAGTTCATCTTCCCACTCCGCGCACCACGGGAACGCGGCGCCGAGCGTCGCGGCGAGCGAGCCCTGGGTGTTCACGCGGTGCGAGTAGATGGCGAGGCAGGTGTCCTTGCGCGGGAAGCGCTTCTCGGTCTTCGACAGCCCGTGCTCGTGGCGCACCACGTCCATCAGGTCCGCCGCGTCGCCGCGATCGAGCACGCTGAAGCGCTCATCCAGCCCCACCCTGGCGCTGTGCCGGCGGATCAGGCGGTTGGCGATCGAGTGGAAGGTCCCGCTCCAGGGCAGGCGCGCGCTGCGCAGCGTTTCGCCGACGATGCGCTGCGCGCGGCGCGTCATCTCCTGCGCCGCGCGTCGCGTGAAGGTGA
This sequence comes from Betaproteobacteria bacterium, assembly GCA_011391295.1. Lineage (GTDB taxonomy): Bacteria > Pseudomonadota > Gammaproteobacteria > Burkholderiales > SG8-39 > JAABQT01. The sequence continues at coordinate 2,645 of JAABQT010000051.1, read as the reverse complement.
GCAGGAGGATGCGTTCCGGGGCGATTCCCTCGAGCACCAGGTGCGCGACGCGGTGCGCGAGGGTGTTGGTCTTGCCGGTGCCCGCGCCGGCGATGATGAGCAGCGGTCCCGCGCCAAAGCGCGCCGCTTCGCGCTGCCGGTCGTTCAGCTTCTCGAATGCGTCGATCGCGCCCACGGAGGGCGACTATAGGCTAATACTGTACGGTTAACCAGTACCCGGGTGACGCGAGGTCAGCGCCCGACTTCCGCAGTCAAGCCGCCTTCTTCACGACCAGCCGCACGTTTAGCCCGGCGCGGGTGGCAATGTTGACCAGTGCATCGAGACTGAAGAGGCCGATTTTTCCCGTGAGCAGGGAATTGAGGCGCGGCTGGGTAAGGCCGAGCGCCTTGGCGGCGCCTGCCTGCGTCATGCCGCTTCGCTCATAGAACTCCTCAATACGCATCATCAGCTCAGAACGGAGCTTCAGATTCTCGGCTTCGGCCTTGTCGAACCCGAGGTCGATGAAGATGTTTCCGCTGCCGCGGACATACTTGAGCTTTTCGGTCAATGCTGCCTCCTGTCCCGAACAAGCGACCTGAACCTCAGGCGCGCCAACTCGATGTGCGTTCGCGCAGTCTTGCGCGATTTCTTTTGAAACGCGTGCAGCACGTACACCGCCTCCACGAACTTCGCCATATAGATCACACGAACTGCACCCCCCGCGCGAACCCGAAGTTCATTCACCCCGAGCCCAACCGAAGGCATCGGCTTCCAGTCCACCGGTTCCCTGCCCAACTGGACGCGCCCGAGCTGCAGCCCGGCTTCGCGCCTCGCATCGGGCGCGAAGTCCCGAACCCGCGCAAGACTGTCGCCAAGCCAGACAACCGGCTTCACGCGATTATCTCAGATTTTGTATAAACAGAAAATCGCCTCGCCATGCGGCAACAACGCCCCGGCCGCCGGCGCGGTTGACCGCGGCGTGCGCCACAAACCCGCCATGGCGGCACTCGACACCGCCGCGGCGCTGATCACGCTCGCGGCGCTCTTCAGCTGGGCGAACCACCGCTTCATCCGGCTGCCCACCACCATCGCGCTCGCCCTGTCGCTGCCCGCCGGGCCCGAGCGCAGCGCGCTGATCACCGTCACCTACGTGGTGGTGGTGGTCTCCATCCTGGTGCAGGGGCTCACGCTCCCGCCACTGCTGCGGCGCTGAGCCGGCTCCGGCGTCTTGAACTGGCACCCCGCAAGGACTATGCTTTCAGCCCGCAGCGCCCCGCGTTCATGAGGAGATGGCCATGATGCTGAAAATCATCCGCAACGTTTTCGTCGCCCTGATGTTCCTGCCCGCCGCCGGGCTCGCCCGCTTGCCGGCGGTGGAGGCAACCGTGCGCTACATGGCCCTGGGCGACAGCATCGCCGCCGGCTACAAGGCCCTGCCCGCCACCTCCGGCTACGCCTACCAGCTCTATCTCGAGCGTGCATTCGGCAGCATCACCACGGTGTTTTTCGACAACGCTTCCGTGCCCGGCGCCACCAGCTCGGACCTGCTCAATTTCCAGGTGCCGCAGGTGGCCCGGTTCGACCCCCACGTCGTCACGATCTCCATCGGCGGCAATGACCTGCTGTCGCTGCTTGCAAGTCCGGACCCTTTTGCGGCGCTCCCGGAGGTCTTGAACAAGTTCGCGGAAAACCTGGGAGCCAGCCTGGCGCTGCTGTGCAAGGGCATGGACGCGGGCGGCCGCATCCTGATTCACAACCTTTACGAGATCCCCCAGATCGCCCTCAGCGTCCAGGCGGTGCCGGTCTTCAATTCCGTCCTGGCGCAGACGGTGGCGGGCGTGGCCTTGTTTTCCCCGGACTGCAAGGACAAGGCGCTCGCCGTGGCGGACGTCTACAACGCCTTCCTCGGCAAGCACGGCCTGCTGCTGATCGAGCGCTACCTGAAGAGGGGCATCGAGGTGCTGGAGGTGCATCCCACGAACAAGGGTCACCGCGTCATCGAGGACACCTTCCGGGGGCTCGTCGGCCACTGATCCTCAAGTGATTGCGCCTCTCGGGTAACGGGCTGTTCCGGCCCCTGTCGCCGCCATGCCCAGAACCAGGGTCGCCATCCCCAACCTCGCCGAAGCCGAGCCGGGACTCTGGTCGAACTGCATTCGCGCGGGTGATTTTCTGTTCATCGCCGGCCAGGTGGCGCACCCCTTCGAGGGCGGCCGGACGCTGGTGGGCGCCAACGAGTACGAGCAGGCCAGGCACGTCTTCTCGCGCATCCAGCGCATCTGCGAAGCGGCGGGCGGCAGCCTCGCCGACATCGTCAAGATGACCATCTACATGGTCGACATCAGGAACAACACCGAGGTCTGGCGCGCGCGGCGCGAGTTCTTCAGCGGCGAGTTTCCGGCCTCCACGCTGGTCGAGGTGCGCTCGCTCGCCGGCGCGCAAACCCTGGTCGAGATCGAAACCGTCGCCTACCTCGGAAAGAAATAGGATGCGCATCGAAACGAAGATCTACCCCGGGGGAGGCGCGGACGGGGTCCGGGCCGGCAAACTGTTTCACAGAAATCGTGCCGGGGTGTGCGATAGAACACGGACCGTTTTCCAGCGCCGGCGTATAAAGGAAGCGGTATCTGAATTCTCCTCCTCCTTTCGGATACCGGTCGGTGCC